>NZ_JAKSYN010000020.1:0-668 GCF_022829565.1 Methylobacterium sp. J-001 | reverse complement strand
CCCGGCTCCTGTGCCGGGAGACGTTGCGGCGGGCGAGGGTGTTGGTCCTCCTCATCGCTCGCCGCCGCGAAAGGTGCCGACAACTTGTTGGCCTCCGGATCCCCAGCCCGATCAAACTGGCCGCGAGGTCGGCGACACCCTAGGAGCACCCGCTCTTAGGGTGTTTTTTCGTGTCGGGACCCGATCCGGCTGCGGGTCACCATGACAGCATCGCAACTCGTTAGACGGTCATGGCGAGTTGGATCCCTAACGCTCGAGCGTCAGCCGATGACCGGTCCGGTATCATCCGCTGATACAACTGGGTCAGCCGATGAGGCATCCAAAGCTCTGATGTAGCTCGGCCGTTTGTGTCTTGCGTCGATCCGGTATGAATGAGGGGCCTCTGAAACGGAGGCACCCCGATGTCGGACGAGAACGAAACTCCCATCCCCACCTCCGGTCGCCCCGGTTGGACATCCCCGGCCCGGAAGTCTCGCAGGGGGATGTCGAAGCGGCAGAAGCACAGCCTCGACGCCCATGCCGAGACAGAGGCCGAGCGCCGTAAGAACCGTCTGGCGACCGGTACGCCCAAACGGGACGATGTCGGCAGGGCGGTGCTGCATGCACTGCTGCAGGTCCTGCGCGCCCGCCCGGACTACAACGAGGTACAGATCCTCCAGCGCTACACG
>NZ_JAKSYN010000019.1:0-668 GCF_022829565.1 Methylobacterium sp. J-001 | reverse complement strand
CCCGGCTCCTGTGCCGGGAGACGTTGCGGCGGGCGAGGGTGTTGGTCCTCCTCATCGCTCGCCGCCGCGAAAGGTGCCGACAACTTGTTGGCCTCCGGATCCCCAGCCCGATCAAACTGGCCGCGAGGTCGGCGACACCCTGGGAGCACCCGCTCCTGGGGTGTTTTTTCGTGTCGGGACCCGATCCGGCCGCGGGTCACCATGATCTCATGGCAACTCGCCAGACGGTCATGGCGAGTTGGATCCCTAATGCCTTGAGCGTCAGCCGATGACTGGTCCGGCGTCATCCGCTGATGTGACCGGGTCAGCCGATGCGGCATTCAAGGCTTTGATGTAGCTCGGCCGTTTGTGTCTTGCGTCGATCCGGTATGAATGAGGGACCTCTGAAATGGAGGCACCCGATGTCGAACGAGAGCGAAACTCCCATCCCCACCTTCGGTCGCCCCGGTTGGACACCCCCGGCCCGGAAGTCTCGCAAGGGGATGTCGAAGCGGCAGAAGCACAGCCTTGACGCCCATGCCGAGACTGAGGCCGAGCGCCGTAAGAACCGTCTGGCGACCGGTACGCCCAAACGGGACGATGTCGGCAGGGCGGTGCTGCATGCACTGCTGCAGGTCCTGCGCGCCCGCCCGGACTACAACGAGGTACAGATCCTCCAGCGCTACACG
>NZ_JAKSYN010000018.1:0-1792 GCF_022829565.1 Methylobacterium sp. J-001 | reverse complement strand
CTGTTCAACTGATTTTTTGCTCCCTTCATCCAACCCATTCTGACAGGCTCTGGTCTTTCGATGGACAGACGGGCTTGCAACGCCAGGACGAAGCGCAGGTCTCCTCTCCCGCACGCGCTAAGATGTTCACACATCGGCCGGTGGAAGGCGCGACGCGCTCTCCTCCTCCTTCCTGGGAGGCGTTGGAGGTGGGGATGGTGCAGAAGGCATCGTGCCGTTCGATCCTGCACCACCCCCTCCCCTGCCCCCTCCCCGCAAGGGGGAGGGGAAATGCGTGGTGTTTCAGAGGCTTGCGACAGGGCAATCTCGATCTGTGAGTCCGCTAGCCCGCACGGGAGAGGGGGCTTGTCGCGCTCCATCCTCGAAGGAGGGCTCTAGCCAGCCGCACGATCCCTGGAAGGCTCCTTCGAGGCTCGCTGCGCTCGCACCACAGGATGAGGGGGTTGGGCGGGATGGGGTAAGGCGAAAATCGCCTCTCACGCCGCCAGCAGGCCGTTCTCGCTCTGCGTGATCCGGCGTAGGTGGTGGGCCGTGTCGCCGAGCTGGTACTCGATCATGGCGAGCCGCTTGAAGTGGTGGGCGCCGAGATATTCGAGCGTCATGCCGATGCCGCCGTGGAGCTGCACCGCCTCCTGGCCGACGAACCGGCAGGCCTTGTTGATCTGCACCTTCACGGCCGCCAGCGCCGCCACCCGCGCCGCGGGATCCTCCGCCTCCACCATCATGGCGGCGTAGAGCGCCATCGAGCGCGCCTGCTCCAGCTGGATCAGCATGTCCACGGCCCGGTGCTGCAGCGCCTGGAACGAGCCGACGCTGACCCCGAACTGCTTGCGGGTCTTGAGATATTCCACCGTCAGCTTGTGGAGCGCGTCCATCGAGCCGACCGCCTCGGCGGCCAGCGCCGCGATCCCGTGCTCGATTACCCGCTCCAGGAGCGGCAGGCCCCCCTCGGGGTCGCCCAGCGCCGCGTCGGCCGGCAGCGTGACCTCCGAGAACGACACCTCCGCGGCCCGGCCGCCATCCTGGGTCGGGTAGGCCTCGATCGCCACCCCCGCGGCGTCGGCCGGCACCAGGAACAGCCCGATCCCGTGCGGGTCGCGCCGCTCCCCGGAGACCCGAGCCGAGACCACCATCAGCCCGGCCGCGTCGGCATTGGGCACGACGCACTTGGCCCCGCTCAGCACGAACTTTTCGCCGGAGCGCCGGGCCACCGTGGCGATATCCTCCAAGTCGTAGCGCGATTGGCGCTCGGTATGGGCCAGGGTGAGCCGCAGGCTGCCGTCGATGACACCGGGCAGGAGCGTCTCTTTCTGCGCCGGGCTCCCGCCGAGCCGGAGCGCCGTCGCGCCGAGCACCAGGCTCGCGAACAGCGGCTCGACCACGAGGTTGCGCCCCACCGCCTCCATGACCAGCATGGTCTCCACCGGGCCGCCGGCGAGCCCGCCCTCGGCTTCCGAGAAGGGCAGGCCGGTGACGCCGAGCTCAGCGAACGCCGCCCAGCCCGCCTCGGGGAAGCCCAGCGGCGCTGTCAGCCGCGCCTGTCGGCTCTCCAGCGACGGGTACAGGTCCGCCGCCAGCCGCTCGACGCTGTCGCGCAGGAGCGACTGGTCCTCGTTCAGGTCGAAATCCATGTCAGGCTCCTCGATCGTCCCCTCCCCCTCTGCGGGTCACGATGTTCCCACATCGATTCATGTGAGGCGCGACGCGCTCTCCTCCCCCTTGTGGGGAGGAGTGGGAGGTGGGGGTGGTGCAGGACCGGGCGTGACGGTGCCTTCTGCACCACCCCCACCCC
>NZ_JAKSYN010000017.1:0-362 GCF_022829565.1 Methylobacterium sp. J-001 | reverse complement strand
ATTGAGATAGGCTAACTGAATTGCTCCGTCCTTAGAGCTGTTGTCGTTTAGGTTGGGTCATAAGCGTCGTATCCGGCGGCGGCGATGTAGTTGCGGCATTCCGCTGGAGTGAAGGCTGCGAAGGCCCGGGCGATGGCTGCCTAAAGGTCTGGGACGGTTCGGGCAGCGGCGGTGCGCAGCAGCGCCTTGAGCTTTGAGCAGGCCTGCTCGAGCGGGTTGAAGTCGGGCGAGGAGGCCGGGAGGGAGAGGAGCCGCGCGCCGGTCGCCTTGATGGCTGCGCGCACGCCGACGACCTTGTGGGATTGCAGGTGGTCGAGGTGGACGGTGTCACCCTGCTTCAGCACCGGCACCAGGGTGTCGGT
>NZ_JAKSYN010000014.1:0-16218 GCF_022829565.1 Methylobacterium sp. J-001 | reverse complement strand
CCCCGGAGGTGTTCATGCCAGCCTTCTCCGCTTGGCCGGCTGCGCTTGCCAGACCAGCTCCGCCGGCCAAGCTACCCGTGGCGGAGCGGCCCACCGTGCACTAACTCTACCCTTGGACCACCTCGTGGGGGCCGATCACTTGTTCCCATAGCGTGAATGGTAAGCGCCTTAGCGTCGGGCATTTCGCTTGCGAGGGCTAAGGACGGGGGCCTGCTTCCCATCCCGAAGCGACGTTGTCGGACGGCGGACGAATGGCGGCTTTCGGGAAACGCCGACGGTGATCCGCATGGCAACCTGGGTCGATAGCGGGATGGCGGCTTAGGGTGGGATACGGTCGGTCTGCATTTGGGCAATGCAGAGAACTGCCGAGTTCGGGTGATACGGAAGCTGCCTTAACGGTCAATTCGCTTCTGATCTGATCCAGCATTGCGGCAATGACAATTTTATTGGCGCTACCTCGCCAAAGACTGTGCCTTACTTGGCTGGCGAATTATAGCATTTGACATTGACATAAAATATTTTAATCACCAGTGAAGTTCTTAAAGACGCCCACGTTCGGCGAGGACAGGTATCTCAACTGGATCATTTCTCAGAATTCGAATAAACACTGACATTGACGACCTAGATCCAATCAATTGGATGGGTATGATCAGCATAAATCATGACGGGTTGAGGGCGTCCGATGAAGAATCCCTGAACCTCGTCGCAGCCCGCCTCCGACAAAAATTGCAGCTGTGCCGCCGTCTCGACCCCTTCCGCGACAACACCCATCTTGAGGCTATGACCTAGGCCAAGGACAGCTCGGACAATCGCCTTCGATTGCGGGTTGTCATCCATGCTGCTGACGAAGGACCGGTCGATCTTGATCTTGTCAAAGGGAAACGCTTGCAATGTAGCTAGCGAGGAATAACCCGTACCGAAATCATCCATACTGATGTGGATGCCCATCGCTCGAAGGCGGTGCAGGACGGCAAGTGCGCGAGATAAATCATTGATGATCACCGTCTCAGTGACCTCAAGTTCAAGTCGGTCCGGCGATAGGCCTGTCTCAGCCAGGATTGCAAGAATGCGCTCAGGTAAATCGATGTCGGAAAACTGCCGGGGGGACAGGTTGACGGCGATTTTAAGCGGCCGGACCCAGCCTGCTGCTTCGCGGCAGGCTACTCGCAATACCAGTTCGCCCAGCGGCATGATCAGGCCGGTTTCCTCCGCCAGACCAATAAATGTCGCCGGTGCGATCGATCCCCGGACGGGATGGTTCCAGCGAGCGAGGACTTCGAAGCCGATGATTTCGCCCGTGTCGCTCCGAGCCTGAGGTTGATAGTGCAGGATTAGCGTCTCGCTCAAGATTGCGTTCCGTAGGTCGCTCTCAAGACTGAGGCGTTCCGCGGCCTGATCATCGAACGCAAATTCAAAAATTTTGAAGGTACCGCGTCCGTCTGCCTTCGCCTGGTATAAGGCGAGGTCGGCGCGTCGGAAGATGGTCTCGCCATCTGCTCCGTGCTCGGGTGCCAGAGCGATACCCACACTGACGCCGATTTCGACGGATTGCGCGCCGATAATCGTCGGCACTCGTACCGCAGCGACCAGACGAACAGCGAGATCGGACATCGTCTCTGAACGGTCGACTTCGGAAATAAGGATGGCGAATTCGTCGCCACCCAGGCGTGCGACTACGTCGCCGGCTTGAACAGTCCGCTTGAGACGGCCGGCCATCTCCCGTAGCAACACGTCGCCTGCCAAGTGACCGAGCGTGTCGTTGACCGCTTTGAATCGGTCGAGGTCAAGACAGAGTACAGCGCATCCGCCGCCATGCCGCTGCATGTCGTCGAGGCGCTGATTGAGGCATTCGTGAAAGAGAGTTCGATTAGGCAGATCCGTCAAAGCATCGTGGCGCGCCATGTGCGCGATGCGGCTCTCGTTCTGCTTGCGCTCTGTGATGTCAGTGAAGGTACGTACCGCGCTGCCGTCTGGCAGGGGCACAGTCCTTATCTCCAGGACGGTGCCGTTCGGGCGCTCGCGCTCATAGGTCTGCGGCCGGGACTCTAGACCACCGCTCGCGACCCAGCCCTGGAAACTGGCGTCGGATTTGCGGAAATCGTCCTGCTCCTGCTGATAACGCACCACGGTCGAGAAGCTCGGCTTTGACTGCATCATTGCGGCGGGCAACTCGAGCAGTTCAATGGCGCGCGCGTTACAGACCTGAACGATGCCGTTGGCGTCGATCATAAGCAGTCCCTGATCCATCGTGTTCAGGGTGTTCGTCAGCAGTGTGCTAGTCTCCTGAAGACGCTGCTCCGTGCGGCGGATCTCGGTTACGTCCAGCACCGTGCCGAACGTAACTACGGATGTTTCGGCCGGATTGCGGTCGCATCGGCCTCGCACCAGCAGTTCGCGGACCTCGCCACTCGGCTGAACGATCTTGGCGGGGTATTCAAATCGGGTGCCAGCGGCGATGTGGTCGGCCAGCAGCGCCAGGACCCGCGCGCGATCCTCGGGGTGGTAGGCATTCAGTACTGGTTCGCGCGTGATTTTCAGGTCTTTCGCGAACCCGAACATGCGGCGCGCTTCATCCGAGAAATAGCCAAGGCCGGAGATTTGGTCAAATTGCCAGTGGACCACATGGGCCATCTCTTCGGCCATGACTAACAGACGATTCGCCTCGGCGATCGACGTCCACGCTTCAGCGGCTTCCCGCGTGGGAGGCGCGACCACATCGCCTGATTGCGAGATAGAAATCAGCACGTGGAGGAGTCCGACGACAGCACGTAGGAATGACGATGCCGCGACGACACTTCGATACCATTAACGCCGCGATCGATCTCGGCGCATCTAGCATCTAATTATCAGCAAGATTGCTTGAATTTTTCGCTTTGAGACGAGCCAGTGACACGATCGCCGTCACAAAAGGCGAGTTCCGATCGGGGTCGTCGCCGTGGGCAACCCACGAACCCAGCTTGTTGAGACAGACCGCGTTAGCCCCGCCTGCGCCCGGACGTCGCTAGCGGTACCTTGCTCTGCGTAAAATTTGATGATCGGCTGCGAGTGCAAACGCGCCGCTAATAAGGTTAAGGTTTCCTTACTGAGCTTGTAAGGATCCCTGATGCCCACCATCGAAGCAATGCGCCCGCAAGGCCTCAACGCGCGCGCTGTCTCCCTGCTTGAACAAATCACATATCGTCGCGCCATCGACACCGAAGACCGCGAAGCGATTTTCCGCCTCCGCTACGAAGCCTACCTGCGGGAGGGCGCGATCACCGCCCGGGCGGATCGGCGTTTTACCGACGCTGTCGACGAACAGAGGAACGCGTTTATTTACGGCGTATACGTCGACGGCGTGCTCTTGGGCTCAATTCGTCTCAACATCACGCTGCCATACGCGAGTGCCCTGCCGACGACCGCCGTGTTTCCGGACATGGTCGAACCGATGATTAATGCTGGCTGCATCATCGTCGACCCTACCCGGTTCGTCGCAAACCCTAATCTGTCACGCCGGCTACCAGAATTGCCCTACTTGACGCTGCGGCTCGCGTGGCTCGCAATGGAGCATTTTGAAGGCGAGTACATCCTGCTTGCCATCCGCCCCGAGCATCGCGCTTTTTATCGCCGCTATTGGAGTGCAACAGAAATTTGTGAGGCTCGACCCTATCCGAAGCTGACCAAGCCCGTCGGATTGTCGGTCGTGAACTATCTGAATGTGAAAAAGACCGTTGAGACCCGGTATCCCTTCCTAGCGTCCACCGAGGCAGAGCGCGCAAGTCTGTTTGCGTCACATTCCGCTCCGGTGGGGGCTGATGACACCCTCACCAATATCTGGCAGATCGAGCCGGCCCGAGCGGAGCGCAACTTCAGCGTTTAGGGGAAGCGATTGTCGAGAGGGCTTAACACGCCGGTGAACGACCGACGATGGCTTATGCTGACCGTCCTCTTCATTGCCCGGACGGCCATCGCCTATCAGTTCGAGTCGATCGCGGCCGGATCCTTCTCCCTGACGGAAGGCACGGAGCTGGGCTTTGCACAGCTCGGCCTTCTGATCGGCTGCCACATGCTGCCCGGTATCGTGCTTGCTCTGCCGGGCGGTCTGCTAGCTCAGCGGTTCGGGAGCAAGCCCATCGTCCTCATCGGATTGGGTTTGATGATAATTGGCGCCCTAACGATGGTCACCGTTGCGGTGCCGATGCTTTTTGCCGGCCGCATCATCAGCGGTGCAGGCGGGGTTCTACTGAACGTCGTACTCACGCGCATGGTTACGGACTGGTTCGCTGGTCGTGACGCTGTGCTCGCTTTCAGCATCTTCGTAGCAAGCTGGCCCCTCGGAATTGCGCTCGGGCTCGTGACACTGCCGGCTACTGGCATCGTCTATGGTTGGAGCGGCATCGCAATCGTAAGTGCGCTGCCAAGCCTACTCGCCTTGGTTCTTGTATATGTATTTTACCGCGACCCACTTCAGCTCGTGGATATCCGTTCTGCCGCAACCGTAGGGCTAAGAGTGCGCGATTACGCGCTGGCGACGAGCGCCGGCGCCGTCTGGGGCCTCTATAACGTGTCCCTCGTCATCTTCGTGTCGGCGGCTCCCGACCTCTTTCTAGCGAATGGCTACACACTGGCTAACGCCGGCTTCATCACGAGTGTTCTCGGATGGGTACTCGTCGTCGTGCTGCCCGCAGGTGGCTGGATCGCGCAGCGTGTGGCGCGTCCTGTAGCCTTCACGGTCGCAAGCCTCATGTTCGTCGCCGGCGCGGCCGTCGCGATGGCGCTAGGTCCCCAGACAATCGTCGCCCTCGTGATCTTGGCTGTGATCTTCGGCCTGCCGGCGGGGTTGCTGCTGGCGCTCCCAGGCGAGTTGCTCTCTGCGGAGAGTCGCGCCGGCGGCATGGGGATGTTTTATCTAAGCTTTTATGTATCGATGACGGCCCTGCCAGCGGTCGCCGGTCTGATCCGCAATGCGACACACACCGTTGCGGGTCCAGTTTTGTTTGGGGCGTGCATGGCCCTACTTGCGGCCCTTGGCATGCTTCTGCTGGCGCCGCACCGTCAGACGGGCGCAGTCTGATATCATCATGATCGCTGAGTTTTATCGTGCTCGATCGTTAGTCGGGGTTCGCCACCAGCGGTTGCGACTGCCTTATCAACACGTCAGGGGCGGAGACAGCACCCTGTGAGTGGCATCACCTGTCCGCGCCAAGCGTCGGTCCTGCGTCCGGTTTCGGGCGAAGCAGAGACGAGCATGGACGACCATGTTGGGTCGCAATCCGAATGGCCGGTCGGGGTGGATTTCTGCCGATCTGCTTTCGGGAGGCTAAGCGGTATAATCAGACGTCTTATAGGATGAGTCGGCACAGCAGGTTGTCGTAGTTCATGGAGGGTGAGGCCCTACAGAAGAACCTAACCCTTCTAGTCGATAATAGAATCTCGATTAGCCTTGCTTCAGCTTCGTGATCGTCTCGGCCGGCACGTCGGCGAAGTTATTGGACACGAGATAGTTCGGGCTGGCTTTGATCCAGGCATCGAGGTCGATCTCCTCGAACTTGCCATTGTCCCAGGTCTGGATGATCTCGAGGTCGTCGTCACCGACATTCTTGATCGCGTGGCCGAAGCCCATCGGGATGTAGGCCACATCGCCCGGATTGAACTCTGCGACCTTGCCGCGACCGCCCGAGCCGAATAGCGCTACCTGGCCCTTACCCTTCAGGTAGAAATGCCACTCGTTGGCATTCACGTTCCAGTGGAACTTGCGCATCTGGCCGGGCCGGATCGTCATGACGCCGCCCGACATCGACTTGGAAACCGGCCACTCGTCAACGGTCGCAAGACGGAAGGTCCCCCCGTCGAACTGCCGCACGGCGCGTGGGTCCTTCATGAGCCGGAACTTGTGGGTGGATTCCTTCGGCCAGGGTGCATCGAGCGCCTGGGACAGCGGGATCACCGGTCCGGCTTGGATGTAGGCCTCGCCCTTCGGGAAGGCGTTGAGCGCTTCCTTCGGAAGTCCAAAATTCTCCGCCAGCATGTCCTTTGGGGACACGTCGACCCAGTCGGTGATCGAGAAAGTGCCGTGCTCCGAGAAGGCGCCGTTGTCGAACGACAGGATGAAGTGGCAGGGCTTGTCGCCGATCGTCTGGATCGAGTGGCCGTGGCCCTTCGGAAAGAACCAAAGGTCGCCTGGCTCGTAATTGTTGATCTCGCTCGCCCCCGAAGGATCGAGCACAACCGTCTGGCAGCGGCCGTCAATCACGTAGGCCCACTCGGCGGCGATCGCGTGCCAGTGCAACTCGCGCGAGGCGCCGGGATCGAGGAACATATGGACGCCCGCGATCCCCTTGCTGATGGGGAACTGGTGAACGGTCGCTTCCTTGGCCCAGCCGCCCGACGTGATTTTCGGGACGTTGCCGTCGAGGGAAAAATGGAAATCGGGCATGGCGCCGACATCCTTAGGGTCGTGGTAGGCGACCTGCGCGCCCGGGGGGAGCTGCTGAACGTCACGGCCGAAGCCGCCCGCGCCCGGCGCGCCGTGATCCGTGGTCGCTGCAGCAGCCTGCTGCGTCAGCGCCACTAGGCCACCGGCTCCAAGGGCGGCGGTTCCCAGAAACGCCCGTCGGTTAGCGTCCATCTTTTGTGTTCCCAAACTTGGCTGCAACGAGCCCGAGAGAGCTGGACCTTTGCTGCGTTGCCGTACGTGAAATTTTGTATGCCAAAAACTCACGAAGTCGTGATGGATGATTACGGAGGATCGAACGTACGGGCGTGCCGTATGGTTGCTTTTGGGAAATGTCCGGCATGGTGCGAGCGGCCGGTATGGGTCGGATGCGGAACGTCCGCTTCGAGGCGAGTGGCTAACTTCAGCTACCCACCCCAAGCCGAAGTCGCCGCACGGCTAAAGGACGGCCGCTTTGGATAAGCACAAGCTGCGGCCAGGGCGGCTGAGTTGGGTCGGTTGCCGAATGACCGCTCGGGGTGGTTTGCGGTCGGTCCGCTGGCGGTCGTAAATGGTTCGAAGCGGACACTGCGGATGTCTGGCCGAGGAACATTCCATGCCGATCGAGCAAGTCACGATCCGGACGCGTGATGGCGATTGCCCTTCGCACGTCGTGATCCCCGCAAGCGGCGGACCATGGCCCGCGGTGATTTTCTACATGGACGCCGGTGGTATCAGGCCGGCGATGCTCGACATGGCACAGCAGCTCGCTGACGCTGGCTACATCGTCCTGCTGCCGGACCTTTTCTACCGTTACGGACCTACGGGCCATTCGTTCCCAATGAGGTGTTCGCGGGTGACTTTCGCGCAGTCCTTGGACCGCTGATGGCCACAACCAGCTCCTTTAAGGTTGCTGAAGATGCGGAGGCCATGCTCGCTTACCTCGACACGCGTGACGACGTCGGAGGTCGCAAGGTCGGGGTGGTGGGCTTCTGCATGGGCGGCGGCATGGCCCTGGCCACAGCGGGAACCTACCCCGAGCGGTTCGCGGCGGCCGTAAGCTTTCACGGGGGCAATCTTGCGACCGATGCGCCTACGAGCCCCCACCTGTTCGCGCCGAAGCTGAAGGCGGAGGTCTACATTGGCGTGGCGGAGAACGATGGCAGCTATCCGTCTGCGATGGCCGAGCGGTTTGAGGGATCTCTGACAGAGGCCGGCGTACGCTATACATCGCAAACTTATCCGGCCGCGCACGGTTGGATGATACCGGACTTTCCTGTCTACGATCACGCCGCCGCCGAGCGTGGCTGGAGCGAGATGCTCGCGCTCTTCGGCCGGACCCTGCACGGCGGCGAGTGATGACGCGGGCACTGATCCCGCGTCCGCTCACGGACTGGCCGTGGAACAGCTTGAACAGCGAGGCCGGATCGGAACTGGAACCTCCGCTTCGAGACGAAAGGTCGAGGCCCGGTTGCCACCCGACTCGGACCCTCACCCGGTCATGAAACCGCCGGACCCGCTGGAGCCTTATCCGGCCGACCGATCCCAGAGACCCAACATGACCCAATCCGAAAAGAGCGCTCTGATCGTCGGGGCGTCCCGCGGCCTCGGGCTCGGCCTCGTCGAGATCTTCCTGAAGCGCGGCTGGCGCGTCACCGCCACCCAGCGCAAACCGTCCCCCGATCTCGCCCGCCTGAAGGCGGACGCCCTGCGCGTCGAGACCGCCGAGATCGACGACGATGCCAGCGTCGCCGCCCTGCACGACCGGTTGGCCTCCGAGCGCTTCGACCTGATCTTCGTGGTGGCGGGCGTCGCCACGCAAGCGCACGATCCGCTGCACGCGGTGCCTCGGGCGGTCGCCGCGCAGGTCTATCTCACCAACGCGATCAGCCCGATCCGCTTCGCCGAGACCTTTCTGGATCGCCTCGCGCCGGGCGGCAGCCTCGCATTGATGAGCTCGATCCTCGGCAGCGTAAGCCTGAACGAGGCGGGCGGCTGGGAGACCTACCGGGCCAGCAAGGCGGCGCTGAACACCCTGGCTCGCAGCTTCGAGATCCGCCACCGGGCGGAGGCCGTCTCCGTGCTGGTCCTGCATCCGGGCTGGGTCCGCACCGAGATGGGTGGGGAGGGAGCCGATATCGACGTGGCCACCAGCGTCACGGGCCTCGCAGACGTGATCGCGGCGCGGCTCGGCGAGCCCGGCGCCCAGTATCTCGACTACCGGGGCGAGACGCTGCTCTGGTAGGCCCCCAAGTCGAAGTTGCTGTAGGGCTGACGAATGGCCGCTTTGGAGAAACACCGACTGCGGTCCAAGCGGCCGGGTCGGGTCGAAGGCGGAATGACCGCTTCAGGGTGAAGGGGTAGGGTCCGCTCCCCACCCAGTCCGGTCTTTGACGCCTGTGGCGCGATTGTCGGACGGTGAACATCTCGGGTAAGACGCCGCGCTTCCACGTCTACGGCCGCGTGCCTACATATCCCTCGTGCCCATCCTCCTAGCGCTTGGCGCCGCCCTCCTGTTCGGCCTGGTGTTCGGCCCTCAGTGGTGGGTGCGCCGGGCGATGCAGCAATACGCCACCGAGCGGCCGGACTTGCCCGGGACCGGCGGCGAGCTTGCCCGCCATTTGCTCGACCTGGCACGGCTGGAGCACGTCATCGTCGAGATCGCGCCTGCCGACCACTACGATCCGGTCGCGAACGTCGTGCGGCTGTCGCTGGGGAATCATGACGGCCGCTCGATCACGGCGGTCGCGGTCGCGGCGCACGAGGTCGCCCATGCGCTCCAGCACGCGGCGGGAGACCGGCTCCTCGCGGCGCGGGTGAGGTTCGCCCCGATCGTGCAGGGCTTCGAGTTCGCCGCGGCCTTGATGATGATGACCGCGCCCGTGGTGCTCGCCTTCGTCCATTCGCCTGCCCTTCTCGCCCTGCAGGTAGGTATCGGCATCGCGCTCCTTGGTGTTCGCCTCCTGTTCCACTTCCTGACGCTGCCCGTCGAACTCGATGCGAGCTTCCGCCGGGCCCTGCCCATACTGGAGACGGGTCGCTTCCTCGACGTGGGCGACATGCCCGGCGCCCGCACCGTACTGCGCGCTGCCGCCCTCACATACGTGGCCTCGTCACTCGTTGCGCTCGTGAACATTGCCCGCTTTCGGCGGCTCTTCCCGTTCTAAAACCTCTGAGGCGAGCGGCGGATTTCCCTGCCGCGCTTACTCGGAAGCGCACCATCTCTTTTCGGTCAGACCAAATTCGCTGTTTGGCGCCCTTATAGGATGGCGGGGGACTTGGTGCGGCGGCCTGCAGTAGGCCGCCGCGATGTTCGTTAAATGTCAGTCTGCTCCGACATCATCAGCGCATCGTCTGCATCAATTCCGAGGTAGCGAACCGTGCTCTCAAGCTTGGTATGACCGAGCAGCAGCTGGCAGGCTCTTAGGTTGCCGGTTCGCCGGTAGATTAGCGCAACCCTCGTCCTACGCAGGCTGTGCGTGCCGTAGCCCGCCGGGTCGAGGCCAATCAGCGTCACCCACTCGTCGACGAGCCGGCCATACTAGCGCGTCGTCAGGTGCTCGCCCGGTCGGCTGCGGCTCGGGAACAGCCAATCGCTGGACCGCAGCCCTCGCAGCTTCAGCCAAGCCGAAAGCGTCTCGCGAGTCGACTCGGTCAACTCGAAGGGTACGGGCCGGCCGGTCTTTTGCTGGATGATGGTGGTACGCAGGCGAATGCCATCGCCGAGGTAGACGTCGGCCACGCGTAGGCGGACGAGGTCGCAGCCCCGCAGCTTGCTATCGATGGCCGTGTTGAACAGCGCGAGATCGCGGGTACGGCCTTCGTGCTGCAGGCGGGTACGGATCGCCCAGATGTGCTTGGGCTTGAACGGCGGCTTGGGCCCGATGAGGCGGCCGAGGTTCCACGGTTGGCGGGTTGTATCTCTGGTCGAAGTCATGATGGAACTCCGTTTGAGGAACCATCAGCATCTCACTGCTATCCGCCCGCTCCGTAGCTGCGCGCCTTGAACTTGAGCCGCGCTGTTGCCTCGGATCAGGCGCGTCGCCACGAAAGGGCATGCGCACGGCATCGGTTGCTCTTAGAAGAGCCCTATGCCAGACGCTCTGTTCTCACCGGCTGCGGCCCGCAACGCCGTTTTTATCGCCGAAGTCCTCAAGCGCGTTCTCCCGCCCATCGGCCTCGTCCTTGAGATCGCGAGCGGATCGGGCGAGCACGCCGTCCATTTCGCTCGTGCACTTCCCGAGCTCGTCTGGCAGCCCAGCGATCCGGATGAAGCGGCCCGTCGCAGTATCGTCGCCCATACCCGCGCCGCCGGGCTGGCGAACATCCGTTCGCCGTTGACGATTGATGCGACCCGTCAGCCGTGGCCAGTGGCACGGTCGGACGCGGTCGTCGCGATCAACATGATCCACATCGCACCCTGGGACGCGACCATCGGGCTGATGGCTGGCGCGGAAGAGACGCTCGCGGAAGGTGGTGTGCTTTACCTCTACGGTCCTTTTCGGGAGGATGACGCACACACCGCGCCGAGCAACGCCGCGTTCGACGACAGCTTGCGCGCTAGGAATGCCTCCTGGGGGATCCGCGACGTCGAGGCGGTCGTGGCGGCTGCCCGAGGGCACGATCTGCATCTGGACGAGCATGTCGTGATGCCGGCCAACAATCTCAGTCTGATCCTTCGCCGGGGGCGCCGAAGCCCCGCCGTCGACAGGGAGGCTGCGTCTTGACTTCCACGCGCCCGACCAGTGCGGTTGTCGTCGGCGCGTCCGGCGGCATAGGTGGAGCCTTGATCCGCGCGCTCGTAGAGCGTGCGGCCCACGCTCCAATCTTCGCGCTCTCTCGCTCGGAGGCGTCAGTTCCGCAGGGCGTCCGAACACTTCCGATCGACCTGTGCGACGAGGCGACGATTGCGGCGGCGGCGGCCAGGGTCGGCGAAGCCGGACCGGTCGGTCTGGTCATCGTCGCTACCGGCCTTCTTCACCAGACTGGCGTCTCGCCCGAGAAGACGGTCAGGGCGCTTGATCCCGCCGCGATGGCCACCGTTTTCGCGATCAACACGATCGGCCCTGCGCTCGTCGCCAAGCATTTCGTGCCCTTGCTGGCGCGACGGGAGCGATGCGTTTTCGCGGCCCTGTCGGCGCGAGTCGGATCGATCGGCGACAACCGACTGGGCGGCTGGTACGCCTACCGGGCCTCGAAGTCGGCGCTGAACCAGCTTCTGCGAACGCTCGCGATCGAGGTCGCGACCAGCCGACCGGAGGCGATTGTCGTCGGCCTGCATCCAGGCACGGTCACCTCCGGCTTGTCGCGGCCCTTCCGTCCGGACCCGACGGCCATCGGCGTCTTCTCACCCGAGGAGAGTGCAGCGCATCTTCTGCGCGTGCTGGATGGCCTGTGCTCGGACGAAACCGGCGGTGTCTTCGCTTGGGACGGCTCGCCGATCCCCGCCTGAGCGCGATCTCGGCCCGAACGGATAGCCAGGGCGACGCCATGCTATTGAGTGGAGCCGGGATCGCTTAGGACATGCGCCAGGAGCCGACGTAGGCTCGCCGCCCGTTACCGGACGTTGGCTTCAGTTATCAGATTGTCTCACGTTATTTCCTACACTATATCGGCGAGAAAATGGCCAATGATCCATCCGCGCATGTAGATCTCAAGCGCGGGCAGCGCTTTCGATGCCACCAGAAGCGTGCGGATCAGGACTGCAAAGTCAGACTGTCGCTCATGGATGAGCTGACGAAGAAGATGGCCGGTGACCGGTTGGCGATAGGAATCTGCGGCTGGATCAGTCCAGAGGGCACGCAGGCAATCGAAAGAGGCGCCAGCATGGGAGCGCGGGTCGGCCGTCCAGCCGCCGATTTCCTGGCTCAGGGCCTTGAACAGGTAGCCGGGCGGCGGCGCGGCTACGCCGTCGAGCCGCGCGGCGTGAGCAAGCATTGCGCCGGAAACGCCGAGATAGCTGTGCCCGGCCTTCACAAGGAACGCCGACCAGCGCACGAACGCGTCAGTGTCGATCTGATTCTGCGCGTGGGCCAGCCCGAACACCGCGTGCAGCCATACCCCGGCGTGTCCGGTCAGCGTGCGCTGCACCTCGCGGGTCGGTAGATCATCTGTAACCAGCAGCGCGCCGGTCTGGAGCGCTAACGCAAGGCTGTCGAACGCGTCGGTTTGCCGAGTACGCAGTTGCTCCTGCAGGGTCGTCGGGAAGTTAGCGCTGATGGTGATAGGCAGGATCGTCGCATGTGCGGTAGCCCACTCGATGGCGCGGTCCATCTCATCCCGCAACCCGATGAAATGCTCCGCGGGGATGTTGACCTGACCGGCTGGCTTTGGACCGGACTGATTGAGAGGATCAGCCAGGACCGAAGGAGTCGGACATGCGGCGAGGTCAAAAGACGAGCGCGGAGCAGGTGGTGCTGAAGCTGCGGCAGATCGAGGTGCAGACGGCCCAGGGCAAGAGTTTAGCGCTAGCGTGCAAGGAGGCGGAGATCTCCGAGCAGAGCTATTACCGCTGGCGCAAGGAGTACGGCGGTCTCCAAGTCGATCAGGCCAGGAAGATGAAGGACCTGGAGCGCGAGAACGCGCGGCTGCGGCGACTGGTAGCCGATCTATCCTTGGAGAAGCAGATGTTGGCGGACGTCGCCGCGGGAAACTTGTAGCCCCCGAGCGACGCCGGCAGGCGGTCGACGGCATCCGGGAGAAGTACGGCCTCTCGGAGCGTCACGCCTGCCGGATCGTCGGCCAGCATCGGGGTACACAGCGCTACGTGCCCACCGTGCCGGCCAACGAGGATGAGCTGACCCGCGCCATCATCGCCCTGGCGTCCGAGTACGGGCGCTACGGCTACCGCCGCGTCACCGCGCTGCTGCAGGCAGCCGGCTGGCAAGTGGGCAAGGACCGGGTTCAGCGCATCTGGCGTCGCGAGGGGCTCAAAGTCCCTAGCCGACAGAGACCCCGCAGCCGCTTATGGCTGAACGACGGCTCATGCGTGCGGCTACGACCGCTCCACCGCAACCATGTGTGGAGCTTCGACTTCGTGCAGGCTCAGACCCACGACGGCCGAAGCCTACGCATCCTGACGCTGATCGACGAGCATAGCCGGGCGTGCCTGGCGCTGAAGGTGGCACGGCGTATCAACCGCGTCCGCGTGATCGAGGCGCTGGCCGATGCCATGTGCCTGCACGGCATCCCCGAGCACATCCGCTGCGACAATGGCCCGGAAATGATCTCAAAGGCGCTGCGCAAGTGGGTCGCCAAGACGGGGCCACAGATCCAGTACATCGCGCCAGGCTCGCCGTGGGAGAACGGGTATTGCGAGAGCTTCAACGGTAAGCTGCGCGACGAGTGCCTGCGCCAAGAGATCTTCTACTCACTGAAAGAAGCTCAGATCGTGATCGGTCTATGGCAGAACACATACAACCGCGTCCGGCCGCACTCATCCTTGGGCTACCGGCCGCCCGCGCCTGTCAGCTTCCCGGATCTGGCCTTCCGGCTACCCTTGGCAGCCGCCATGCAGTAGCCTCTCAATCGGCTCGGTCCAAAATACCGGTCAGGTCAGTCGATCGCTCACCTCACACGCTTCTCCCGACCCAGTCATACCGGCCGCCTGCGCTCGCGATAATTGGTGCTTCGGACTCGAACAGATCTCGGATCAGGCAGTCAGCCGCCCGTGGTCATGGGGATGCCGCTTCCGCGGCCGCCACTCGGTCACAATCCGCGCCCCTCAGGCCACCGCCAGCAGCCAGATCGCCGCCGTCGCACCCAGCACCCGGGTTATCGAGTACGGCGCCTCGATACAGGTGGCTCAGTGAGGGATCCGAAAGTCCCGCACGCCTTGCACCTGTTCGAGATCTTCAATCAGCGCCGAGATCCAGGACAGATCGGGCGAGCCGAAGATCCGCGCCGGCCCGGTCGGCCAGCCCTCTTTGGGGGCTGTGAGCCGGAGAGAATCTCGGTGGCAAGCCGGACAAGACTCAAACGTCCTCGGCAAACTCGCCAAATGACTTCCCAATAGAGTCTTCTGGAAAAGGTGGGCCCCGGGGCCGAAGCCCCGGGTTCTGTTTCTACGGCTGCCCTGCCGCAAGATGCTTACGCCGCGAGGCGGGCATCCATGACAACGTTATCGTTGGCATTTAGAGTTTTGGTCAGGTGCCCGGAACAGGGGTTGCCTGCGCCGAACCGGTCGAGTCCTTACCGAAAGTCGCATCTTATCCTGCCGAAACAGGGTAGAACTCGCGATCCCTTTACCGTCCAGTCGAACCTAACTTCGCCCCCAGCAGAAGCACCCCGATCCCAGGCTGCACGAAAAACGCGCGCTCGGGCCCCGTCCGGTTCCGGGGCAGGGTGTTTCTGGTGGAGGCGCCGGGTACCGCCCCCGGGTCCTGAAACGTTATTACGAACCGGTCATCAACCTCACACACATTGTAGCGCGTGCGACACGGAAGGTCCACAGGCTCGTGCGGGATCGCCCCCGGGCAACCCGTCGTCTTTCGTCAGGGTCGGCGGACCGGCGGGGAGGGGCCGACCTCAGCGCCCGCCTGCGGCTCGCACCGGCGTGGTTTGGACGCTATGGGCTTACGCCGATAGCCGCTGCCGCGGCCGCGCGAGGCCGTCCGCCAGTCTGGTCAGGGAAAGCCGAACATGCCGAACACGTTGGGCCTCAACCGCACGCTCGGCAGCGCCATCGGCCTGATCGCGCTGGTGTCGGTGCTCTGCAGCGGGGCGGTCCTGCTCACCCGCGGCCAGTTGCGGGAGGCGAACGACGCCCTCGATCGCGCGAACCAGACGATCCGTGGTCTCGACGCGTTCCGAAACGCCATGCTCAATCAGGAGACAGGCCTGCGCGGCTATCTGCTCACCGGCCGGGACGGCAGCCTGGAACCCTACCGGCAGGGACGGCCCGCCCTGGACGCGGCGATCGACCGCCTCAGAGACATGGTCGGCACCGATGCCGCGTCGGTGCGCCTGCTGGCCGATGCCGTGACAGCCGCGCGCAGCTGGCAGAGCGACATCGGCCAGGCGGCGATTCATGGGGCGGCCGATCCGGCGACCCGGTCTGAGGCGGTCCGCATCGAAACCGAGGGCACGGGCAAGCAGCTGTTCGACACCCTGCGCGACCGGCTCGGCGCCATCGAGGGCTTGGCCGAGGCCAATCGGGCGGCGCTGAACCAGCGCGTAGCCCGGGCTAAGCGCAACGAAAGCCTTGCCCTCTGGGGCGGCACCCTGCTCACGCTGCTAATCTGCGCGGGGATCTGGATCGCCATCAACCGCCTGATCGTCCGCCCTCTCGGGGCGGTCATGGGGTTCGTCGAACGCGTGGGCTCGGGCGACCTTACAGGCCGGCTGCGCGCCGGCGGGCGCGACGAGATCGCCCGCCTCGGGCGGACCCTCAACGTTATGGTGTCGGGCCTGTCGGACCTCGCCCGGACCAACCGGGCGGCCACCGCCGACCTGAACGCCGCCGCCGCCGAGATCCGGGCGTCGGCGCAGCAGCAGGCCGCGTCCGTCGAGGAGCAGTTCGCCGCCGTCCAGGAGACCGCGGCCACCGTCGACGAGATCACCCATTCCGGCGCCCAGATCGGCAAGCGCGCCACCGAGGTCATCGCCACCGCCCAGGCCACCGCCCAGACCTCCCGCCAGGGCCTGCGCGCCGTCTCCGACACCGCCAAGGCCATGGACGCGATCCGCGAGCAGGCCGAGGCCGTGGCCGGCAACATCGTCAGCCTGTCGGAGAAGACCCAGACGATCGGCGACATCATCGAGACGGTCAACGACATCTCCGAGCGCACGCATCTCCTGGCGCTCAA
>NZ_JAKSYN010000011.1:0-284 GCF_022829565.1 Methylobacterium sp. J-001 | reverse complement strand
TCTGCGTGCTCAAGGTCCAGGCCCGGGGCAAGCGTGACCTCGTCCCGGTGATCGGGCATGCCCCCGCCATCGCGGCTGGCGAGTGGATCACCGCCACCGGCATCTGGCACACGGATCGCCAGCACGGCGTGCAGTTCAAGGCTGACACCCTCAAGGTCACGCCGCCCACCGGGGTGGAGGGCATCGAGAAGTACCTCGCGTCCGGCCACATGCGTGGCATCGGTCCGGCCATGGCCAAGCGCATCGTCGCGGCGTTCGGGGAGGGCACGTTTGAGATCATCGAG
>NZ_JAKSYN010000010.1:0-22297 GCF_022829565.1 Methylobacterium sp. J-001 | reverse complement strand
GACCGTCTCACTTGATCTGAATTCAGGCGGCCAAACTCACGCCGCCACCGATAGTACGTACCCCAACTACAACAGTGCGCGCGGATTGCATCGGCCACGACATGGCCCGGTGAAATCAGAACGTCCGCCTGACGTAGCTTCGCGACGCTCTCATCGGGCTTCGGGTGCTTTTCCATCTCGTCCGTCCTCCAGGCTCAAAAGACATACCAAAGGGCGGACCACTTCAATGGGGGCTGACCAATAAAAGTTATATTTTATGATGTTCTGGATTGCGGTCTCGTCAGCACTGGCTAGCTCGCCCTCCCGCTCCTACGGCTGCACTCTCCTCGCCTCACACGCGAGGATGCACATGCTACCCCTGATCGACGCTGCCACGCGTGAACTGCTCCTAGCCAATGGACGGGATCGAGAACGCGATCACCACCCCGTGCTCAAGCTGTTCAATCCCACTGGGCCAGCAACCTGGCTGATCTGCGCGATGGAACCCGATGGGGACACCCTCTACGGGCTGTGCGACCTCGGTTTCGAAGAACCCGAGCTGGGTTACGTGAGCCTGGAGGAGCTGAAGAAGGTCAGTGCGGGCCTCGTGATCGGGCTGGAGCGCGATCTCTCATTCCGGCCCATGCAGCCCATCTCAGCCTACGCACGCGCGGCGCGAGCCGCTGGTCGGATCGTGGAGCTTGGCCGACCCACAACCAACATCTCGGGCAACCGACGCTGAACCCGAGGAAGTGCGATCGGTACACGGGACGGTCGCCGCACCCAACGGCGCGTTGGCAATGGCACGCACTCAGAAGACAAAGCGGCTCCTGAACAGCTCCGTTTGCATAGCCGATCCGGACCCAGTCATTCCAATTCCCTGACATGGCGCTCAAAAGCGGACGTTGAGCTTGACCGCTCTGAACGACTGAGATTGGCCGAAAGCGGATTGGCTGCTTCGCAGCTGGCTTCCGGGAAATGCAGACATGCTCCTGTCGAAACAGGTCCTCACGGCAAAAGGGATGGTGCCGTTCGGCGGCGGAGCAGGTTAATCTGCCTGGACGGATCGAACCGTCGGAGGCTCGAAAATGGTAGTCGGCTTTGCGGAGGGAGTGGCGTTTGAACAGCGCGGAGCGTTGGGTATCGTTATTCTCGACCGGCCAAAGGCCTTGAATGCGCTGACGCTTGACATGATCCGGGCGATGCGCGCGCAGTTCCGCGAATGGGAAGGAACGGCCGACGTGACGCGTATTGCGATCACGGGGCGTGGGGGCAGAGCCTTCTGCGCCGGCGGCGACGTCAGACGCATCTACGACGCTGCACAGGCCGGGCAGACCAACACAATGTTTGAGATCTGGCGCGGCGAGTACGATCTCGTCGCCGCGCTGGCCCGCTGTTCGAAACCCATCGTCTCGCTGATTGACGGCATCGTCATGGGAGGCGGCGTCGGTATCTCCATCCATGGGCCCTATCGGGTCGCCTCGGAAACGTACGCCTTCGCGATGCCGGAGGTTGGCATCGGTTTCATCCCCGACGTGGGCACCACCAGCCTGCTGCCACGCCTACCGGGCCGCAGGGGCACCTACTTGGCCTTGACCGGCAACAAAATCGGCCCGGGCGATGCGTTGACTCTCGGTCTTGCGACGCATGCAGCGCGGAGCGAGGATTTCCCGGCCATTGTTGAGGATCTCGCGGGAGGCGGTCATATCGCGCCAATCCTGACTTCCTACGCTGTCCCTCCGCCACCTGGAGGTCCGGTCGTCCGGGAGGGTGCTCTCATCGATGCCTGCTTTTCTGCCGGAGACGTTCGAGGCATTCTCGCGAAGCTCGATGCGGTCCCGAGCTCGGAGTTTGCCGCCGACACAGCTCGGATCATCCGTAGCCGCTCACCGACTAGCTTGTCGCTCGCCTTCGAACAGATGAGACGCGGGATTGATCTGACCGTTCAGGAGGCGATCCAAATAGAATACCGATTGGTGACGCACATTATGCGTGGTCACGACTTCTATGAGGGGGTTCGCGCAGTCCTCGTCGACAAGGACCACCGACCTAATTGGCAACCTGCCACGCTCGAAGAGGTCGATCCGGTCGCAATCCTGGCCGCCTTCGAAGAGGCCCAGGAAGCGGAGCCGAGTTTCGGCTGAAAGGCGTGAGGCTGCACGGCCGCCATTACGGCCGTCGCCCCTCGCCGGGCAGCAGCACCATCGAGAAGTATGGGGCGGCATCGTCGGCCTTGTCGGCCAGCATGACGACGCGCTCGCCCGCCATGGTGCCGCGCTCGACATAGACTGCGCGCGCGAGAAGCCCCGCGGCATCAAGCGCCGCGCGCACCTTGGGCAGATGTCGGCCGAGCTTCATCACCACGGCGGCGTCGGTCCCGCGCAGGCGCTCGGTCAGGACGGCGAGCGACAGGGTCGCGGGCAGGACGGTCAGGACGTCGTCCCCCCAGGTGATCGGCGTTCCGGCCCGAGTCCAGCAGCCCGACATGCCCGTGACCCCCGGAATCACGTCGACGGGAAAGCGGTCCTTTAGGCGCCACCACAGGTGCATGAACGAGCCGTAAAAGAACGGATCGCCCTCCGACAGGATCGCCACGTCGCGCCCGGCGCCCAGATGATCGGCGAGCTGGCCGGCCGCGTCGTCGTAGAAGGCAGCGAGCGCCGTGACGTAGTCCGGGTGCTAGGGGTGGAGTTCGGTGGTGTAGGGATAGGCCAGGGCCAGCTCGCGAGCCGGATCGCGCAGGATCGCGTCCGCGATGGTGCGCGCGTTGCCGCGCTTGCCCCGCTTGCAGAAATGCACAAGCACCGGTGTCCGCATCAGGATGCGCTGCGCCTTGACGGTCAGCAGGTCCGGATCGCCCGGACCCATCCCCACCCCGTAGAGCACACCTGTCTCCGCCGACCGGGTCATCCGGCCCTCGGTTCTCGGGTGCGGGGGGCGAACAGCACTTCCGGGGAATGTTGGGGATCCAAGTAGGCGCAGACGGTTTCGTCGGTCACGTCCTCGATCAGAGTGGGCCGCCAACGCGGCGCGCGATCCTTGTCGATCACGGCCGAACGTACGCCTTCGTAGAAATCGTGCCCGTCGAGGATCCGACAGACCAGGCGGAACTCTAGGCGGAGGCAATCTTCCAGGGACTCCAGGTCCCGCGCAGCGCGCAATGCCGCCAGCGAGATCTTCAGGCTGGTCGGCGATCGGGTGCGAAGGAGCTGGAGCGCACCGCCGGCCCAGTCGCCGGGCTCCGCCGCGAGCGCCGCGGCGATCTCCTCTAGGGTATCGAAGCGGAAACAGCGATCGATGACGGCTCGTCGTTCCCAGAGGGGCGCTCTCCCTGGACGTTCGGCAAGCGTTTCGAGAGCTGCCTCAACGTGATCGGCCCGACCAGAAGTCCCCAGATCGGAGAGCCGCCCGACGAGGAGCGGAAGGTGTTTGGCAGGAATGAAGCGGTCGGCCAACCCAAGCGCGATCGCATCTTCGACTCCCACCGAAGCACCGGTCAGACCGATGTAGGTGCCGATCTCGCCAGGGGCGTGGGACAGAAGCCACGTCGCACCCACATCTGGAATCAAGCCTATTCCGACCTCTGGCATCGAAAGGCGCAAGTTCTCGGTGGCGATGCGGTGGCGTGCGTGCCCCGTCAGCCCGAGACCAGCGCCGATCACGATCCCCGACATGATCCCGATTACCGGATGGGCACAGCGTGCAATCAAGGCATTCAGCACGTACTCGTCGTGCCAGAAGCGCTGGGCCAACCCGTCTCGACGCCGGCCGCTCGCGTGCAGGAACCGGACGTCGCCCCCGGCGCAGAAACCGCGGTCTCCCGCCCCGTCGATGAGGATCGCGGAGATCGTGTCGTCCGCCTCCCAACCCGTAATGGCCTCGACCATCCGGGCGACCATGCTAGGTGTGAGCGCGTTCAGTACGGCCGGACGGTTCAGCGTGAGGCGCCCAAGCCCACCGCTTTGACGCACGAGGACCTCGTCCGTCGGCGGCTTGTCCAGCGCGTTCATCGCACCAGGCAGCATGCCTAAGACTCCGCCGACTTCAGGCTGTGCCCGCGCTCCCAAAAGACGTCGCTTCCACCAGCGTCGCGATTCTCGTAGCGCGACACGACAAACAGCACGTCCGAAAGACGATTGAGGTAAGGGAGGCCGAAGCTTTCCGCGATTTTCGTACGCGCCGCGATCGGCAGACCCTCCATCCGATCGGCCTCCTCGCTGAGGGTAAAAAGATTCCGCTCGGCACGCCGGCAGATGGTCCGTGCCACATGAGCGAACGCGGCAGATTGCGCGCCACCTGGCAATATGAACTCCCGTGGCAGCTCAAATTCTCTGTTCAGAGCTTCGAAGGTCGCCTCCAGCCTATTCAAATGGCTCTTTGAGAGCAGTGGCGTGCCGGGAACGCCGATCTGAGCGCCGAGGTCGAACAGATCGTGTTGGACCAGCGATAGATGCGACCGGATCATGTCGGAATTTGAGAGCGAGGCGACAACACCGATCCAACTGTTGAGTTCGTCGACGGCGCCGAGGGTCTGGACGATAGGGTTATCCTTGTCGACACGCATGCCGTCGCCGAGACCGGTCTGGCCCTGATCCCCTGTGCCGGCGGCAGACTTTGATAGCCTGGGGCCCATCCTCACATCCTCCTGTTCATCGTTGACGCGCGCAGCGGTCGGGATCTTCACCAGTAGCGGCGGCATCGACAGCGCACACGGGATCGAAGATCCGATGGGGTGTTTCAGAACACCGGCGTCTCCCGGTACGTCCCCCACACGCCCTTCAGCGTCTCGATGATGTCGCCCATCGTGGCGCCCGAGCGGACCAGCTCAATCGTGATCGGCAGGATGTTCTGGCTCGGGTCCTTCGCCACCTCCATCAGTTGCTGCAGCAGCAGATCGAACTTCACCGGGTCGCGCTCCTGCCGGACCCGGCGGGTGCGGGCGCATTGCCGGTCGGCGGTGGACTGATCATAGGGGTGGGTCTCGATCTTCGGATCGGGCGTGTCGTCCACGAGGCGGTTCACGCCGATCACCGGCTTCTCGCCGGTCTGCTTCCGGATCGCGGTCTCGTAGGCAAAATCCGCGATGTGGCGCTGGAACCAGCCCTCTTGGATCAGCTTCAGCGTGCCGCCGCGCTCCTCAACCTCCTTGAGGATCTCGAAGATGCGGGCCTCGTACTCCGTGGTCAGGCCCTCGACGTAGTAGGAGCCGCCCAGCGGGTCGATCACCTGGGTGACGTTGGTCTCCTCGGCGATCACCTGTTGCGTGCGCAAAGCCATGCGCATCGCGTCCTCGGTGGGGATCGCGAAGGCCTCGTCGTAGCCGTTGGTGTGGAGCGACTGGCAGCCCCCGAGCACGGCCGCCAGCGCCTGCATCGAGGTGCGCACCACGTTGACCATGTATTGTGGCTTGGTCAGCGAAGCCGCCGCGGTCTGGCAGTGGAAGCGCAGGCGCATCGAATCCGGGTTCTGCGCCCCGAACCGCTCCTTCATGATCTTGGCGTAGCAGCGCCGCAGCGCCCGGAACTTGGCGACCTCCTCGAAGAAGTCGGCCTGGCAGACGAAGAAGAAGGCGAGCCGCGGCGCGAAGGCATCGACCGGCATCCCGGTCTTCAGCACCTCCTCGACGTAGACGATCAGGTTCGCCAGCGTGAAGGCGGCCTCGTGGAGCGGCGAGGAGCCGGCCTCGGAGATGTGGTAGCCCGAGATATTGATCGGGTTGTAGCGCTTCATGGTCTTGGCGCAGTAGGTGATGCAGTCGCGCACGATCCGCACCGACGGCTCCACCGGAAAGATGTACTCCTTCTGCGCCATATACTCCTTGAGAATGTCGGCCTGGATCGTGCCCGAAAGCTTGTCGAGGTCGTAGCCGCGCTTCTCCGCCAGCACGATGTACATCGCGAGCAGGATCCAGGCGGACGGGTTGATGGTCATCGAGACGGAGATCTTCTCCAAGTCGATGCCGTCGAACAGGGCCTCCATATCGGCGAGCGTGTCGATCGCCACGCCCTCGCGCCCGACCTCGCCCTCGCTCATCGGGTGATCGGAATCGTAGCCCATCAGGGTCGGCATATCGAAGTCGGTCGAGATACCGGTCTGGCCCTGCGCGATCAGGTATTTGAAGCGCCTGTTGGTGTCCTCGCCGGTGCCGAAGCCAGCGATCTGGCGCATCGTCCAGTTCCGCGAGCGGTACATAGTCGGGTACGGGCCGCGGGTGAACGGGTAGCGGCCCGGCAGGCCGATATCCTCGATCGGCGTCTCGGCGGCGTCGGCCGCCGTGTAGACGCGCTTCACCGGGATGTCGCCGAGGGTAAAGAACTCGGGCTTGCGCTCGGCCTGCTTCTTCAGGAAGGCATCGACCTCCTTCTGCTCCCACTCGGCCTCCTCCGAGCGCAGCGCCTCGACGGTCTTGCGGTCGATGAGGCTGGT
Organism: Methylobacterium sp. J-001; assembly: GCF_022829565.1. NCBI lineage: Bacteria > Pseudomonadati > Pseudomonadota > Alphaproteobacteria > Hyphomicrobiales > Methylobacteriaceae > Methylobacterium > Methylobacterium sp. J-001. Next base: position 15,892 of record NZ_JAKSYN010000010.1, on the reverse strand, counting down.
CATGTCGATGCTCCGGATGCGTGCGGCGCGAGCGCCTGTTCGAGGAGTTCGGTGGCGAGGCTGTAGGGGTCGCCCTGACGGGCGCTGAGACGTTCGGCCAGGGGCCCACCGGCCTGCGCGGCGCCGAGGGTGAAGCGCTCGATCAGCAAATTCTCGGCGGTCTTCTCCAGGCGGAAGCGGGCGATCGCCTGCCGGCGCTGCGCGCCCGTCTCGGTCTCGAAGGCGACGCGGCGGTGCTTCTCGATCGCCGCCAGCAGGGTCTCGAAGCCCTCGCCCTTGTAGGCGGACAGGCCGATCACCGGGACGCGCCACTCGGCCTGGCGGGCGGTCAGCGCGCCGAGGGTGAGCATCTGCTTCAGGTCGGTCAGCGTGCGGTTGGCGTCGCTGCGGTCGCATTTCGACACCACGTGGATGTCGGCGATCTCCAGGATGCCGGCCTTGATCGCCTGGATCTCGTCGCCGAGGCCGGGAGCCGAGACCACGATCGTCGTGTGCGAGGCCCGGGCGATCTCCACCTCGTCCTGGCCGACGCCCACCGTCTCGATGATCACGGTGTCGAAGCCCGCCACGTCGAGGATGTCGACGGCGTCGAGCGCCGCCCGGGCCATGCCGCCCATGGCGCCCCGGGTCGCCATGCTGCGGATGTAGACGCCCGCGTCGCAGACATGGTCGGCCATGCGGATCCGGTCGCCCAGGATGGCGCCGCCCGAGTAGGGGCTCGACGGGTCGATCGCCACGACGCCGACCGTCTGGCCCGCTTTGCGCAGATGGGCCGTCAGAGTCGCCACGAGGGTCGACTTGCCGCTGCCCGGCACGCCGGTGAGGCCGACGACGTGTGCGCGCCCTGCCCGGCGGTAGATCTCGGCGAGCGCGGGCCGCGCCTCCGGGGAGCCGGCCTCCGCCCGGGAGATCATCCGCCCGATCGCCGGCACGGCACCGGCCGCCACGCGCTCCACGAGGTCGCGGGAGGGGGTCACGCGGCGCCCCGCTCGGCACCGCGATCGGCGATCTGGGCGTGCATGTCGCGGAACACCGCGCGGTCGTCGATCACTCGGCGGGCCTTGAAGTCGGTGCGCGGCAGGGTGTTGGGGGCCAGGATCTCGGCCTGCGCGCGCAGGCCCAGCATCTTCTGCAGCCGGTGGCAGGTGTCGCGGCGGAACGCCTCGACGGCGTCGGGGCCGCGGGCGAACACGGCGTCATCGGCCTCGACGCGCAGCAGCAGCTCGTCCATCGCCGCCTGCCGGCTGATGACGATGCGGTGCTCGCCGCCATACCCCGCGGTCTCGTTGAGCGCGGCGTCGATCTCGCTCGGATAGACGTTCTCGCCGCGGATCGTGAACATGTCGTCGATCCGGCCGAAGATGCCCTGCGGCAAGCTTGGATAGGTCCGCCCGCACGGGGTCGGATCGTTGGTCCAGAGAGTGAGGTCTCCGGAGGCCAGCCGAATCATCGGCTGCGAGGTACGCTCCAGATGCGTGTAGACCGGGGTGCCACGGCTGCCGTAGGGCACCCGGCGCATCGTGGCCGGGTCGCAGACCTCGGTATAGACCACGTCCTGCCAGCAGAGCATGCCCTCGGTCTCGGCGGTGCCCGAGACGTTCATGAACGGCGACATCTCGGCCATCGAGCCGCAATCGAACACCTTCGCGTTGAAGGCCTCGGCGATGCGGTCGCGCACGCCGGGAATTGAGGCGCCGGGTTCGCCCGAGAAGAACATGATGCGTAGGCCGAAATCGCGCGGGTCGAGGCCCTCGTCGCGGGCGACCTCGGCGAGGTGCAGGGCGTAGGTCGGCGTGCCGTAGAAGGCCGCCGGCTTGAGGCTCGCGAGCCACTGGGCGCAACGGGCCGTCATGCCTGGCGCGCCGGCTCCGAACGGGAAGGATTTCGCGCCCAGGCGCTCGGCCCCGGCCAGCGCCCCCCAGCTGCCCATGTACAGGCTGAGGATTGCAGCCACGCACACCATGTCGCCCGGCCGGATTCCCATGCCCCACATGATGCGGGCATGGGCGTTGGCGATGGCATTCCAGTCGTTGCGGCCGATCGCGAAGGCGGTCGGACGCCCGGTGGTGCCGCTCGTGCCATGGATGTGGAAGATCTCGCGGTCCGGCACGCAGAGATAGTCGCCGAAGGGCGGGGCCGCATTCTGGGAGGCGCGCAGATCCGCCTTGGTGACGACCGGTACCCGGTCGTCGAAATCCTCGAGGCTCTTCAGCTGGTCCGGGTGGAAGCCGGCCTCGTCCCAGCGGCGGCGGTAGAACGGTGCGTTGGCGTAGGCGTAGGCGCAGACCTCGCGCAGGCGGCCAAGGATCGCGGCCTCGCGCTCGCCCGCCGGCATGGTTTCGCGCCGGGGGAACCAGTAGCGGCTGTCCTCGGCGGGGAAATAGCTGTCGTCGTAGGCGGTGGGGAAGGTCCAGGCTTCCATGGCCGTCTCCTCAACGCGCGCCGCGCTCGGCCACAAGCCGGCGCAGGGTGCTGACGATGACCTCCGGCGGGGTGTCCTGAAGCAGGACCTCGCGCACGCCCATCTCCTTGATGGCCGCGACATCCTCGTCCGGCATCACGCCGCCCGCAATGACGATCAGATCGTCCGCCTGCTGCTCCGACAGGAGCTTGAAAATCTTCGGGAAGACCGTGAGCTGAACACCCGAGAGCAGACTGACGCCGAGCACATCGACATCCTCCTGGATCGCGGCGGTAACGACCTCTTCGGGGGTGCGGTGGAGGCCGGAATAGATCACGTCCATCCCGGCATCGCGCAGGGTCCGGGCGACCACCTTCACACCCCGGTCGTGGCCGTCGAGGCCAACCTTGGCCAACAGGACGCGGATCGGTTGGCTCATCCCCTCAGCCCTCGCTATTGAATTCCGAACTCCGTATACCTTCGGTAAGATTGTGCCGGTCTGCGGTCAAGAGTGAACTTATATTGCAGTGCCGCGCGACTGCGACCGGGCAAGCAATGGAGGGTCTCATGTCGAGTGAGAGCAGCGCCGCATCCGTAATCGCCGCGTTTCTGCGCAACCATGGCATCGCACGCGTCTACGGGCTCTGCGGCGGTCACATCATGCCGATCTGGATGGCGCTGGACGCCGCAGGGATCCGCATCGTCGACGTGCGCGACGAGCGGGCAGCCGTCCACATGGCGCAGGCCGAGGCTGAAGTCGCGGGCGGCTTCGGGGTCGCGCTGGTCACCGCGGGGCCGGGCCTCACCAACGCCATCACCGGCATCGCTAACGCGCACGTGTCGCGGGCGCCCGTCCTCGTGCTCTCGGGCACGCCGCCGCGGGCGCAGGAGAACCGCGGCGCCCTGCAGGACCTCGATCACGCGCGACTCGTCGAGCCGATCACCCGCTATGCCCGCACGGTGCGCGAGCCTAGCCTGCTGCCGCAGGAGCTCGCCGAGGCAGTGGCGCGGGCGCTCGGTGAGGGCGGCGATCCGGGACCGGCCTATCTCGACGTCCCGACCGACGTGCTGCGGGCACCGGTGCCACCACCGCTGATGCTGCCCGAGTTGATGCACCCGCACAGTCCGGCCCGGATCCATCCCGATCCAGAGGCGATCAACCGCGCCGTCGATCTGCTGCTGGCCGCGAAGCGGCCCCTGGTGATCAGCGGGCGCGGGGCGCGCGACGCCGGCCGGCAGCTCATCGCGTTCCTCGACCGCCTCGGCTGCCCCTATCTGGATACGGGCGAAAGTCGCGGGCTGGTGCCGGACGACCACCCGTCCGTGATTGCCTCAATGCGGGGCCGGGCCATGCAGGAGGCCGATCTCGTGGTCACCGTGGGGCGGCGGCTCGACTTCCAGCTGGCCTACGGCTCGCCGGCCGTGTTCGGCGCGGCGCAATTCCTGCGGATCGCGGACGCCCCCGGGGAGCTGCGCGACAACCGCCCCGGCACCGCCCTCCTGGCCGATCCCGGTGCGACCCTGGCGGCGCTGACGCATGGGATTGGCGACCGCGCCCCGGCCCTCGACCGCGCCTGGATAGATACCCTGCGCGAAGGCCACGCCGCGCGGGCCGAAAAACTCCGGGCGCAATCCCGGACGGCCCCGGACGGAGCGGACGGCTACATGCATCCGAACCGCCTGCTCGCGGCGATTCAGGGCGCGGCCGGAACCGACGCCGTGCTGGTCACCGATGGCGGCGATTTCTTGAGCTTCGCCCGGGTCGCCCTGTCGGCCCGGACCATGCTGGATCCCGGCCCGTTCGGCTGCATCGGCGTCGGCGTGCCCTATGGGATCGCGGCCGCGCTCGCGGCCCCCGGCCGCAACGTCGTGGTCGCCACCGGGGACGGCGCCTTCGGTTTCAACGCCATGGAACTCGACACCGCCAAGCGCCACGCCGCGCCGGTCCTGTTCATCGTGGCCAATAACGGCGCGTGGCAGATCGAGGTCCACGATCAGGAGATCACGCACGGCCGCGTGGTTGGGACGCGGCTCCAGCGCGCCGATCACGCCGCCATGGCGCGCGCCTTCGGACTGCATGCCGAGCGGGTGGAACGGGCCGAGGATCTGCCCGACGCCCTCACCCGGGCGATGGCCAACCGCCCTGCCCTGCTGGACGTGATGGTGACCACCGGGGCCGTCTCGTCGGATGCCAAGAGCGGCTTGGCCTGGGTGCCCGATCTGCAGCCCCTGGAGGCCTGGGACCGGGCCGAGCGGGCCTGGCGGGAGGGTTGAGCGGGTCCCGCTCAGCGGTTCACCAGCTTTGCCGGGTTGAGGAAGACCAGCACAGCGCCGATCACCAGCATGGCGCCCAGCACCATCACCCCTTGTCCCGTGCTGCCGGTGGCATCCTTCACCCAGCCCAGCAGGTACGGGCTCACGAAGCCCGCGACGCTGCCCACCGAATTGGCGACCGCGAGGCCGGTCGCCGCCGCCGCGCCCGAAAGCACGGCCGGGACCAGGGTGTAGAATTGCGGGATGCAGGTCAGCGTCCCGGCAGAAGCCACCGTGAGGGCCGCCAGCGCCAGGACTGGGCTGTGAGCGACCAACACGCTTGCGATGAGGCCTGCCGCCCCCACCACAGCTGGCACCGCCAAGTGCCAGCGCCGCTCGCGCTGGCGGTCGGAGCTCAGGCCGACGATGAACATCGTGACGAAGGCGCCCGTATAGGGGATTGCTGTGAGGAGGCCGACGGTCAGCGGATCCTTGACGCCGCTGTCCCGGATGATCGACGGCAGCCAGAAGCTGATCCCGTAGAGCCCCATCGTGAAGAAGAAGTAGGTGCCGCTGAGCAGCCAAATTCGGCCGCTGGTCAGGCCCTCGCGTGCGGAGTGCAGCGGCTTGTCCCGCGCCTCGGCGGCGATGTCGGCGGTGATCCGCTCCTTCTCGGCCGGGGTAAGCCATGAAGCCGAGGCCGGGTCGTTATCCAGGCGGACGAGGCACCAGAAGCCAAGCGCGGTGGCGAACAACCCCTCGATCAGGAACATCCACTGCCAGCCTTGGAGGCCGGTGGTGCCGTGGAAGGCCGTCATAATCCAGCCCGAGAGCGGCCCGCCGATGATCCCCGAAAGCGGGATCCCCGCCAAGAACAGCGCCGACGCCTTGCCCCGATGGGAGGCGGGGAACCAGACCGTCAGATAATAGATAATCGCCGGAATGAAGCCCGCCTCCGCCACGCCGAGTAGGAAGCGCAGCACATAGAAGCTGGTAGGCGAAGATACGAACATCATCGCGGCTGAGATCAACCCCCAGGTAATCATGATCCGCGAGATCCAGTAACGAGCGCCGACCCGCACCATGATGATGTTGCTCGGAATCTCGAACAGAGCGTAGCCGAGGAAGAACACGCCGGCTCCGAGTCCATAGACGGTCTCGCTGAACTTGAGATCGCTCAGCATCTGCAGTTTGGCGAAGCCGACATTCACCCGGTCCAGATAGGCCGCTACGTAGCAGACCAGCAGGAACGGTACGACCTGCCGGAGCACGCGCCCGTAGAGCGCGTCCCGATCCGACAGGCCGGCGACGGGGTTCAGCGTGAGACCGCTCGACATGACGTCCTCCCTGTCTATGACAGATCTTATTTCAGAGCCCAGCGTCTTCGCGCCGATGCGGTACCAAGGCTGTGGGTTGCAGCAAACTGTTTGACGAAGATTGTATTTGTGCTTCGAGCCGTTGGCGTTTCAGCTCTGTATGCATCCCAGTTCGCGGCGCTTCGGAACACGGAATTCAGTACTCGGAACGCAGCGTGCAGAGCGCTTGCGCTTCTGTCAAGGGGAACGGATATCGTGCTCAGACATGGAATAGGAGTTGTCGGGGTGCAGTCACTCGAACCGTCGACGAGCCTCGTCGACCAAGCTTACACGGTGATCCTCGACGCCCTGTGTGACGGCACTTTCAAGCCGGGCGAGCGTCTGACACAGGACGATATCGCCGCCCGCCTTAGCGTCTCACGACAACCGGTCACACACGCGCTCGTGGTCCTGAAGTCCCAGGGTTTTCTGGTTCAGTCAGGCCGCCGCGGGTTGACTGTTACGGCTGTGGAACCTGAATTTTTCGAAGCGATTTATCAATTCCGTTCTGCCGTGGAGCCTCTAGCGGTCAGCCTCGCTGCAGGCCGTTTGACGAAGAGCGCCATCGTCCGTGGTCGCTCTTTGGTCGAGCATGGCCGCAATCTAGTCGTTGCTGGGGATGCGCGCGCAACGCTACAGGCCGACATGGACTTCCACGCTTTCATCTACGAACTGTCCGGCAATCCGATCATTGGTGAGACTATGCGGCTGCACTGGCTCCATCTGCGCCGAGCGATGGGGCAGGTTCTTCGCTATCCAGGGATGTCGATCAGTGTTTGGCAGGAGCACAGCCGTGTTCTTGAACGGATGATCTCCGGCGATGCGACCGGTGCAGCCGATCTCATGCGTCGCCACGTGGTAGATGCCTACGAGCGCGTCCGGATTGAGCCGGCTTCCGATTCGGGCCCGACATGAGGCTATTCGGCGTTCCTGGCGATACCGACCTCCGTGAGGCGCAGCTTTTGGGCGGGTAAGACGCTTAGCTGTTAGGCTGAGGATCTGCCAGTGCTCGATGCTGTCAGAAGGCGGCCGGTGGGCTTTCAAGCAGATCCGACGTAAAAACGGATGGCGCACCCTATTCTGAACTGGTTTTGGCTTATTCAGGAAGGGGCGCCCCTGCTGGAAAGCAGCACTTTTGTGTTCGGCTCGGATGGCGCTTCAATTGCCAAGCTGGGTGACGCCACCGCGCCATCAATGCCAGCCGCTCCTCCTGAAGCGTCTGCTGGGACCAGTAGCCATGTCCGCTTCTGGAGCTGACTGATGGCGTCTCAAATGGCTGGAATGGGCGCGAAGCCGAACGTCCGGTTCTACGCACGCTGGCGATTCACCGTGGCGTAGTCTGGCCGAAAGCGGAATGGCCGCTCATGACAGAGACGCGAGCAGACCGGTCAGGTCGGGTCTTTCATCGATCGTCCAGAAAGCGTCGAGGACGCGACGCACCTTAGGCGCATCGAGACGCTGGCCCGCATTCATGCGGAACTTGCGCTCGACATCGTCTCGAGTCATCGGCCGCGTCACGAAGCCTGGGACGTCATCGACCTGCAGGACGATCTCGCGTCCATCCGTCAGGGTCGCGGTCAGACGGTTCGGTACCGCTCTCGGCTGCATGGCCGTGAGGACCGGATCCTCGACGACGGTGATCCGGTCGATCAGGGCGAGCAGGGCCGGTTCGCGAAGCTTGTCGGACGTGTAGCTCTCGTTGGTGATGGCGCCGTCGAGCATCGCCCGCGCCGTGATGTAGGGCAGGCTGTGGTCGGCGGTGTCCTTCGTCGTCGGGCGCCACTTCTCACGATCGCGGCCGGCGGTGATGTAGCCGAGATGCGTCGTGTCGATGCGCAGGCTGCGGATGGCGTCGACGCCACCGGCTTCGGCGGCGACGGCGATGCCCGCCGGAATCGCGGTCAGACAGTAGACCTGCGCCGGGTAAGGCTTGATCCCGCATCGCGAGATCCGGAAGAGGCGCCCCTCGCCGCCGAACATTGCGACATCGACGGTGAACGGACCCGAGACCTGTTTGAAGAACCCGGCGCGACCTTCGAAGATGGGTGCCGGTCCGGTGAGACCGGCACGGGCGAGGCGTGCGGCGAACACGCCTGCACGGGTCGCCTCGGCATCGGCCACGCCCTTCCAGTCTGAGAGCGTCTGAACACGGGTCTGGTTCATGGCAATATGGCCGTTGATCGCTAGGTTGACGGCCTGGGTCAGGGCCTCCGTCGAGAGCCGCATCAGCCGACCCGCCGCCAGTGCTGAGGCGGGCAGGCTGTAGACCGGATGGTCCCAGCCACGCCCCGTCACCTCGGCGGCATCGAGCAGGCGGCAGTCGATCTCGTAGGCAAGGGCGATAGCCGCGATGAGGTCGCGGCCCGTGGCCCCCTCCGCCTCGGCCACAGCGAGGCAGGCGGCAATGGTGTCGCTGGGGTGGCCGGGTTCGCGCCCGACATAGACGTCGTTGAAATCCTCGTAGCGGATGGCAACCCCGTTGGCGAAGGCGGCCAGCTCCGGACTGGTCCGCCGGTCGGTGCCGAGGATCGTCGCGGGGCCCGCCCCGTCACTGAGCGCAATCTCCCGGCAGATCCGCACCGGCCCGGCACCGAAGGCAGCTATCCCGCAGCCCAGTGCGTCGATGAGATGGATCTTCACCGTCTCGACGGTGGCCGGATCGAGATCCTCGAACCGCAGGCGATGGGCGTAGGCCGCGAGCCTGTCGGCCAGGGGAGGCTCCGCTTCCGAAGCGGCCCTCGCCTGTCTGGCGGCCAAGGCGGTGGCCGCGGTGAGCCATGCCGCGACCTGGCGGCGGGTGGGCGAGGTCGACATCCGCATCGGCCACACTCCTATCAGGCGAAGCCGTAGAGCTTGGCCGGGTTGTCGACGAGGATCTTATCCCGCACCGCCTCGCTGCCGGCCCAGTCGGAGAGCAGGTCGAACAGCACCGCGTCGTCGGGCTTCTGCTTTTCGGTGACGTGCGGCCAGTCGCTCCCCCAGACGAGGCGTTCGGGGGCGAGCTTCACGAACGCCTGGGCGGTGCGCGTGGCGTCCGGATAAGCGGGCGGGCCGGCCTTGGTGTTCAGGTACGCCCCGGCGAGCTTCACCCAGGCCCGGCCCTTGTCGACCAGACCAGCGACAGTCGCGAAGCCAGGGTCGTCTGGGCCCCTGGCAGGGTCGAGGCGGCCCATATGGTCGAACACCATGGCGCAAGGCAGCCGGTTCAACAGCGCCGCGTTCTCACGGATCTGGTCCCCGGACATGTGCAGTTGCACGTGCCAGCCGAGATCGGCAATGCGCTTGGCGAGCGGCTCGATCGTGGCGATGGGGGCCACCGTGTCGTTGGGATTCCAGACACTGAAGCGCAGGCCGCGCACGTAGCCGGCATCGAGGCGTTTCAGTTCGGCGTCCGTGACGTCAGGGTGAAGGACGGCGATGCCGCGCCCGTTCCCGCCGAAGCGCGCGAGGGCGTCGAGGAGGCAGGTCGGGTCGGTGCCGTGGTTTTTCGGCTGCACCGGAACGGCGCGGGTCGTGCCAATGCGCGCCTGGAGCAGGAGGTAATCGTCGAAGGTCATGCCCGGTGGCTTCGGCGTGTCAGGGGGCGGAAAACGCGCATCGATGATGTGGAAGTGAGAATCGCAGGCATGGGCGGGCGCACGATGGCGCGGCGGCTCGGTCCCGCTGGAACTCGGGACCGGTCCGTCGGTGGCGAATGCCCCGTCAGCCGTCGCCAATCCGGCCATGGCAGCCACAACGAAGCTGCGGCGTGTCAGCGTGGGCATTCCCATCCTCCCTGTCGTTGTCGTCAGCGCGCGTCTCCGGCGCGCACCACACCCGCCTCGACGAGTTCGTCGAAGGCGATGCCCGTGATGCCGATCCGTCCCAGCAGCTCCCGGTTGTGCTGGCCGAGGGCCGGCGCGGGGTTGCGGATCGAACCTGGTCGGTCGTGTAGGCGCGGCACGACGGCGTGCATGGGGAGCTTCCCCATATCCGCGTCGGGATAATCGGCGATGAGTTCGCGCTCGACCACGTGCGGGTCCACGACGAGCTTGGCCGCATCGTTGATCGGGCCGATCGTCACCTCGGCCGCCTCGAAGAAGGTGACGTTCTCGTCCTGCGTCCGCTGCCCGATGAAGGCGCCGATGATGGCGTCGAGCTCGTCCACGTGGCGCAACCGGTCAGCGTTGGTGCGAAAGCGTGGGTCCTCCACGAGGTCCGAGCGCCCGATCGCCCGGAACAGGCGCTCCGCCATCTTCTGGATCGAGCCGGACAAGCCGACATAGAGACCATCGCTGCAGCGATAGGCGTTGCGCGGCGCCGAGTTCGTCGAGCGCGAGCCGGTACGGGGCTTCACTGTACCGGTGAGGCGGTGATGCGCCGCCTGCGGACTGAGGATCGCGAAGAGCGGGTCGAGGAGCGGCAGATCGATCACCTGCCCCCGGCCTCCGTTCACCTCCACCTCGCGCAGCGCGATCATTGCGGCCGAGGCGCCGGTCAGCCCGGCAACGCCGTCCGCGAGGTACATCGGCGGCAGCACTGGCTCGCGGTCGGCAAAGCCGTTCATCGCCGCGAAGCCGGAGAACCCTTCGATCACCGTGCCGAAGCCGGGTCGCTGCGCATAAGGCCCATCCTGCCCCCAGCCGGAGATGCGGATGATCGTCAGCCCGGGATTGAGGGCGTGAAGGGCTTCCGGTGACAGGCCCATCGTCTCGAGTACGCCCGGCCGGAAACTCTCCACCAGGATCTGGCAGGAGGGCACCAAGGCGCGGAGCACCTCGACGGCGCGCGGGTCGCGCAGCGACAGGCATAGGCTCTTCTTATTGCGTGCGTAGATCTTCCAGTGGGTCTCGACGCCCTCGGTTTTCCAGGCGCGCAGGGTGTCGCCCTCGGGGGGCTCCACCTTGATCACCTCGGCGCCGAAGTCGCCGAGCATCTGCGTCAGCACGTTGCCGGCGAAGAGGCGGGAGAGGTCGAGAATGCGCACGCCGTCGAGGATGCCCTTAGCCTCGGGCCGATAATCGCGCTGGTGCAGTTCGCTCATGGTCATCGGGTTTCCGTCCCGGAGCGGAGGTCGGACAACGCCACGACGGCACGGGCGCGGATCAGGAAGGGCGGATCGATCATCCGGCCGTCCACGAGGATCGCGCCGAGCCCTTGTGCCTCGGCCTCTGCGGCCGCCGCGAGGATGCGGCGTGACCACGTCACCTCGTCCGGGCTCGGCAGGAAGGCGGCGTTGGCGATCCCGACCTGGCTTGGGTGGATGCAGGTCTTGCCCGCGAAGCCATGGCGGCGGGCGGCCTCGCACTCGGCGCGAAACGCCTCTGGTTCCTTCACTGCCGCGAAGGCCCCGTCATAGGCCGGCACGCCGCCTTCGGCTGCGGCGAGCCGGACGGCGACGCGGATATGGCCCAAGGCGGCTTCGTCGTCTCGGTCGATGCCGCAAGGTTCTAGCAGATCGGCGTAGCCGATTTGTAGGCCGGCGACGCGGGGATGGGCGCAGGCGAGGTCCGCCGCCCGGCGGAGGGAGCGTGGCGTCTCGATGTTGACGAGGAGGCGGATGCGGCCCGCTGGATCCAGGCGATCGAGGCGGATGGCCGTATCGGCAATGGCGGACGGGTCCTCGACCATCGGCAGATTGATGAGATCGGTGCGTGGCAGGGCCACCGCCTCCAGGTCGGCGGCGAAGTGCGCCGTACCCGGAGCGTTGACCCGCACCACGATGGTCTTGCGCAGACCGGAGGGCACTTCCCGCAGATAAGCAGCCAGAATGTCCCGCGCCTCGCCCTTGCGGGCTTCCGGCACGGCATCCTCAAGGTCGAAGGAGAGGGCGTCCGCAGGGCCGGAGGCGGCCTTCGCGAACAATTCGGGCCGGGAGGCCGGGACGAACAGCTTCGAGCGCATCAGCACAGCGCGCCTCCCTCAGATGATTTTGAAATGAGCCATCGCAACGATGGCGGCGGTGACGGTAAGTGCCCCGCCGATCCGGGTCGCCACTTGGGCGAAGGGCATCAGCTCCATCCGCTCGGCGGCGGTCAGGATCATCACGTCGCCCGTGCCGCCGAGGCCGCTGTGGCAGGCGTTTACGATCGCGGTTTCGATCGGGTACATCGCGAGCCAGCGCCCGACGATGTAGCCGGTGCCGATCAGCGCGAGCACGGTCGCCACGATGGTGACGAGGTTGGCCGGGTGGAACGCTTCGACTAGCTCGTGCCAGGGGGTCAGTGCCACCGCCGTGCTGAACAGGAGCGGGTAGGTCACCGCCACCACGAAGAAGCGAAAGACCACGCGGGCGCCTTCCTCCAACGAGGCCGGCACCGCCCGCAGCAGCTTGGCGATCACGACGAGGAAAAGCATCGCCACCGGCGCGGGCAGGCCAACCAGCGCGTGGATCAGCGTGCCGAAGACGTAGATGGCGATGCCAGTGATGCCGCCGGCGGCGACGGTGGCGACATCGATCGCGGAGGTGTCGCGGTGGATGGAGCCATGGCCTGGGTCCGCCTCGCCATCCGCGGTCGGTTGCAACCGACCATTGCCGGTGAGATCGGGGCGGCGCTTGCCCAGCGTGTTCAGGGCGCCGCAGCAGATGATGGCGACGAGGTTGCCGAAGAAGACCAGCGGCAGGATCTGCCCTAGCATCCCGCCGTGATCGATGCCGAGCGCCTCCGCATAGCCAACCGAAAGGGGGATCGCACCCTCACCGACGCCCCCGGCCATCACGGGCACCACGACGTAGAGGATCGACCGCCAGAAGCCGATGCCGACAAGCCAGCCGACGCTTCCACCGACGAGGATGCCGGCGAGCGAACCCAGCGCCAGCGGCACGAAGATCTTGGCGAACCCCTGGATCAGCACCCGGCGGTCCATGCTCAGGATCGAGCCGACGACCACGGCGGTGATGAACAGGTAGATGAAGTTCGTCGATTTCGTGAAGGTCGTCACCGACTGCACAAGCGGCGCCGGCAGGAGCTGATGGGCGACGAGGAACGAAGGCAGGAAGATCGTCACCAGGGACGATCCGCCGACCGCTCGCAGCCACGGGATGCGCTGGCCGATCTCCGCGCAGGTGAAGCCACCCACCACCAGGACGGCGATCATCACCGTCACTTCGCCCGAGATCTTTCCTCTGATGGCAAAGGCGACGACCAGGGCGAGGAGAAGAACATAGATGGGCAGCGGAATGATGCCGACCCGGGCCTCCATGGCCCGCATCCAGACAGACCCTGGCGACGTCGCCGGACGGGTCGAGGTCGCAACTGGCGACCCAGCAGCGGCATCCGCTCTCATCGTTTCCTCCGCCTCGCTCCGTTTCAGCCGGAGTCGATTTGTATCGGGCGGGCGTCGCCCCGACCTGTCTTGTCCCGCGTAGCCATCATCCAGTAAAATGAATTGATCTCATCGATTCATGATTGTCTGGCATGAAGCTCCCCGTCGACGGCGTCCAAGCCTTCGTGCTGATCGCGGAGCTCGGCAGCTATCGCCGGGCGGCTGAGAACCTTGGGCTGACTCAGACCGCCCTGACGCGACGGATCCAAAAGCTCGAAGGGTTCCTGGGCGCCGTCCTGCTCGACCGCACGACGCGGACGTTGCACCTCAGCCCGGTGGGCCGCGAGTTCCTGCCGTTGGCGGCTCGACTCATCAGCGATTTCACTCACGGGGTCGAACGCTTACGCACGACTTCGCGGCTCGGCATCGGCGACGTAACGGTTGCCACCGTCCAATCGATCGCCTTCCGCCGGATACCGGCGGTCTTGCAGGCCTATGCCCGCGAACACCCGCAGAACCGGGTTCAGATTCTCGAGCGCTCCGGAGCGCTGGTGACCGAATCCGTGCGCAAGGGGGAGGCGGATTTCGGGATCCACATCCAGCAGGAAGCGGACCCCGATCTCATCGAGGATCGGTTGGTGCGGGATCCGTTCGTGCTGATCTGCCACAGCAGCCATCCCTTGGCTGGGCAGCGCGAGCTCCGGTGGACCGACTTATCCGGTGTGGATCTCGTGACCCTAGGTGGCGCCAGCGGCAACCGGGCACGTGTCGAGGCTCAACTGGCCGCCGCGGACTTGCCGCCACGCGGCCGGTTCGTGGTCGAGAGCACGCCGACCGCCTTGGCGCTGGTGGCAGCGGGTATCGGCGCCGCGATTCTCCCGGCAGCCCTAAAGGGCGCCTCCCCCCGCGATGATCTCGTGGAGATCCTGCTGACCGAGCCCGTAATCCACCGCACGATCAGCCTAGTGCGTCGTCGCAATACGTCACTAACGCCTGCTGCATCCATGTTCTACCAGGCACTGAAGTCCGAACTTTCGACCGGCTTCGATGAGCTCAGAACACAAGCAGATCCGTCTCGCGCAGCAATATCGCGTTGACGGAGGGATCCCATCCAAATGTTCGCTTTCAGAATTCGCCGGCAGCGCCATGAATTACTGGATAGGGCGCAAAGCCGACGATACGTCATGGCTTGAGCGCCGTTGTTCTCGAAAGCTATCACCACTTTCGCCTGCGTGAGGACCACTTCTGCAGCTCAGCCTGGGTGTGGTCCCATGCGGCGACGGTCATGCTCGATCGCGAACACATGGCTGTAGAGGTTGGCCACCCAGCTCCGCCCCTCGACAGTCAGATCGAGAAAGCGCACCGCGTCGCTGATGACCGGTTCGATCTTGCCCCAGAAGAACGCCGGATACCGTTCCGCGAGGTCGGCTGGGCTGGCATAGCCGAGTTGGGCGTCGAGGCCGACTTCGGCGAACTCGTGGAACAGCGCGTTCAGTTTGCGTGGGTAGAGCGGATCACCGAGTTGCCCGATTAGGTCCGCCGCACGCATCAGGCCAGCTTCGGTCCCAGTCTCCCGGTGCTCATCGTCCGCGGGCACGGGGAAGCGGGTCAACTCGATGGCTCGCATCACCCGCTGCGCATCGACGAGATCATGCGTGCCGAAGCGCTCCTGCACCGCCAGCTTCGAGCGTTCGATGTGGTAGGGCGCCAACGCCGCGTCCGAGGCGCCGCGCGGGAGACCGATGGTCGTGCCCTGCGCGTCGATGACGAAGGCGTTCGCCCGGTCACCTGAGCAGACACCGCGCACGTAGCCGATGTCGTGATACAGGGCGGCCAGGATCATATGCAGCCAATCCTCCGGCGTGATGCCCTCGTCGAGGAACCGGCCGCGCAGGATGTCCTGAGCCACGAGGGTGACGAGGGCGGTGTGGTCGCCATCGTGGTAAAGCGCATCGCTGCCGACGATGCGCTCGATGGTCAGACGAGCGGACGCCTCGATCACCTCGGCGAAACGCGGTTCGCGACTGCCGAAGGTGCGCTGGTAGGTGAGCGCGAGATGCTCGCCAAGCGCGTCGGCCAGCATCTTCGTCACGTCGAACATGACTGGTCTCTCACAAATCGAGCAAACGCCCACACAGCCTGCTGTGTCGATCAGCATCATGACATCAAGTGAGCGGCGGCCCATATTGAGCAAAGCGCCCCGCGAAATATCGGGGCGCCGGACTCCGGGGCAGGCTCGTAGGATCTCATAGCCGTCGTGGCTGCGCGCGCATTCCCCGGCTCGGCCGGTCCCGAGATCGAGGCGCTGGCTGGTACCATCGAGCGCGTCACCTTCCACAGCCCCGAAACCGGCTTCTGCGTGCTCAAGGTCCAGGCCCGGGGCAAGCGTGACCTCGTCCCGGTGATCGGGCATGCCCCCGCCATCGCGGCTGGCGAGTGGACCACCGCCACCGGCATCTGGCACACGGAGCGCCATCACGGCGTGCAGTCCAAGGCCGACACCCTCAAGGTCACGCCGCCCACCGGGGTGGAGGGCATCGAGAAGTACCTCGCGTCCGGCCACATGCGTGGCATCGGTCCGGCCATGGCCAAGCGCATCGTCGCGGCGTTCGGGGAGGGCACGTTTGAGATCATCGAG
>NZ_JAKSYN010000091.1:0-830 GCF_022829565.1 Methylobacterium sp. J-001 | reverse complement strand
GAACGCCTCGTGGTTCCTGTCGCTGGCCGATGCCCGCGAGCGCATCGAGGACTGGAGGTGCCACTACAACGAAGATCGCCCCCATACGGCCTTGGGCGGCTTGACGCCCCGAGCCTTCGCCAACCAAGCTGTCACAGCCCGGAAACTTGCATAGGCCGTGGACCACAAACGGGGTCAACTCCAGGCCTACCACGCACTAGCTTCAACCTTGGACCACCCTGTGGGGGCCGATCATCATTCGGACCCAAGCGAGGACGGCCTCCGGCCGCGACCTCGGCCGAGTCGATCCGATACGGTGGCAGGTCATACGCCAATCCCTAATCATCAGTAGGCAAGCGCGGACCACACGCACCCGCTTCCGCCGCGATCCCGACGGCTATCTCAACGCCCTCGAACGACGGGCGGAACAGCCGACTCTGCCGCACTAGTTTTTTGTCGGGACAGACGCGCTGTCTAGTGCAGTGACGCGGACGGCGGATTCACGCACACGGTGAGACGTGCGAGTCTGTGCGATGGCTCAGACGGTATGCGTACACCTCGATGCGACCGACCCGGCACGGCTGGCTGCGATCGCCAGCGACCGCTCCCGTCCGCTCAAGCATACCCAGCACGCCCGCATCGTCTTACTCTCGGCCGAGCGCCTGAGCGTCCAAGATGTGGCCCGGCGGGCGGGCGTCAGCCGCCCGGCCGTGTGGCGCTGGCAGCGGCGCTACGCCGAGGCGGGCGTTGAAGGTCTGCTGCGTGACAAGACGCGTCCGCCCGGGACACCACCCCATTCGACCGAGACGGTCGCCGAGGTGCTGGCGCTGACCGGCTCGGAGCCGCCGGGC
>NZ_JAKSYN010000089.1:0-99676 GCF_022829565.1 Methylobacterium sp. J-001 | reverse complement strand
GGGGAGGGGCTCCACTGGAAGATCCGCCCCGCCCGTGACGCGCGCGCTCCCTCTCCCATCTGCGGGGGAGGCTAGCAGATTCACACATCGGGATTGTTCTGCGGCAAGCCTCTGAAACACCACGCGTTTCCCCTCCCCCTTGCGGGGAGGGGCCAGGGGTGGGGGTGGTGCAGGATCGAACGTCACGGTGCCTTCTGAGCCACCCCCACCTCCAACTCCTCCCCGCAAGGGGGAGGAGAGCGCGTTGCGCCTTCCAGCAGCCGATGTGTGAACATCGTAGCCCGTAGAGGGGGGAGGGACTGCACGCACAACGTCCGCTCCGTCCTGCAACCCCCACCCCCCGCCCGCCGTTGTCAGCCCGGGCGGAGCCTGCCCCGGAGGGATGCAGATGGGTTTGCTTGAATCGGCGATCGGCGGCGTGCTCGGTCAGGTGTTCGGCGGCCAGAAGCAGGGATCCGGGGGGATGTCGCCCCTGGTGAAGGCCCTGCTGATGCTGCTGCTCGCCAAGGGCGCCAACGGCGGTTTTGGCGACATCTTCGGGCGCGGCGGCCGGGGTGAGCCGGGGCCCGAGGCCGACCGGTCCGGCGGCGCCGGGCCCTACGGGCGCGATCCGGGCCAGCACCCGGCCGATGCCGGCGGACGCGGCGACCCGGGCGATATCGGCGGCTGGGACCAGTCCGGCCAGCGCCGCGAGACCGGGCCCTCCGACCCGTCCCTGCCGCCCGGCGATTTTTCGGACCTGTCCGGCATGCTCGACGGCCCGGGCGAATCCGGCCCCACCGCGAGCCGCGCCGCCCCGGAGCATCAGGGCGATCCGGGACAGGGTGATCTCGGCGGCCTCGACGGTCTGGTCGACCGCTTCCGCCAGGGGGGCCTCGGCGACGTGATCGAATCCTGGATCGGCCACGGCAGCAACCGCCCGGTGGCCCCGGCCCAGCTCGCCCAGGCGCTGGGCCCCGACACGCTCGACACCCTCCAGAGCCAGACCGGCATGGACCGCGAGGCGCTCTTGTCCCAGCTCGCCCAGGCACTGCCGGAGGTGGTGCACGCGCTCACGCCCCAGGGGCGAGTGCCGGGGGCGGAGGAAAGAAGAGGGTGGTAGCGCGCTCCTGGCTTCCGCGGAAAGACTGCAAGGAAGCGCATATTATTTTCGACAAAGAACGCGCCAAATATCTACGTCGCAAACCTAAGAAGCGACAGCTCATCATGCTCTATAGTACCAGTCAATGCTTGATAGCGAGCCTGATAAAATTTGAAATTCGTTCGACTTTCTTCTCGACATTTTCTTTCTATTATCTTAAATATATCCAGCTTTGCTCGAATGGGCGTATTTATACCAAATATTATACCCTCTAGATCCTCGAACTGATAGGTAGTTATACGATCTTTAGCATCGGAAAAATCGATGAGATCACCGCTAAGGACAAGCCTAAATTCATTCTCATGCTGCCAGTGATCAAGCTTTCTTAATATAGCGCGATAGAATAAGAGCCAATACTTATCTCGCCAAGCGTCCTGGGAGTGGAATACATCGTCGCCGCATGGACTTAGGGAGCCACTCTGATCAGAGTACCAACGATCCCGTAGAACCGTGAGCGGAAATCGTCCTAGCGATCGAAAGAAATCAATCGGCTCGTGTTTATTTTCATAGACAACTTCGTGAAAAGGATGGGGCACAAAGCCAATAATAGGACCGCCGGTCCCGGCTCCATACTGCCGCTTGAGCCGAAGCGTAGTATGACCATCTGTAAGGTGAGTTTTAAATTTTAGACAAACTGCTGTATGGCTAGCGCCATATGTCCCCCATATAGAGGAATTTCGACACTCGCTCATAAAACAAGCGGCGTACCATTCTGGATAGATTAAGCATTCGATTTTTAACGGGTAATCGCTAGGAAAATTAAAGAATATAAAGTTACGGTTCTTATTTTCAATATCGATATCTTTATTATAAGTGTCAATAAGATCGAGCTCCGCACTAAGTCTATTCTGCAAAGAAAAAAACTCTTCCGATTGATCTGCTGTCGTGGAGTGCGTGCTCTCGAATTCTTGGACACGCCGAAGGGCTTCAACTGAGGTTGTTACCGCACTTCGAGCCCGCAAAAACAATTCTTCTGCATTCGCTGGCAATGTCTCAAGGCCACGCCCAGAATTAACTCGACGAATAGTCATCAAGCTAAGCATATGTATGCTGCGAAGGTGAGCGGCTAATTCGTTACGGCGAACGGGAAATTTTCGTGTGGACAAAAGACCTATTAGATTAGCAATGCACGGTTCGGCAAAGAAACTATCAAGTATTTCTTGCTCAGCTTCCTTTCTCGGAATCCCGTCGTTAATGTCACCGTAGTTAAATACGGGCACGACATGCCAGCCGATTGGATATTCCTCACCCAACACCGCGAGCTGTGTGTAAGCGTTATCCAAGCAAATAAGATAGTGACGAAAGAAATTTCGCCATACAATCGTATCACCCCTCCAAAAAACATCCCGGAACCCTTCCATAGGGTCGTTCAACTGCCCGGGCTCAGCAAAATAAATTTCTTGATTTTCAAGCTCATTACTATCGAGCAGTCGAGATAATGACCTGAAGCGATACAAGAATTCTGGCATGGCAATATGCTTTGTTAGGGTGCGAATCCGTACAACTGCCGCAGCTGAATTGTAGATCACGTGCCAAGGCATGGCAAAAATGCCATCTCAAAGCGTCTAACAAAACCGATTGTGGAGCGTTGGTCGCCTCGCTGAAATCGACATCAGCGACTTTAATTCGACAGGGCAATATCTGGCCCGGACGTGAGATGACTCCGACTAGACCCTATCGAGCTTCCCTTAAGATGATGTCTGAGACGTTCGACGTCAGCTCACCCGCCGCATCACCAACGATGCATTCGTCCCGCCAAATCCAAACGAATTCGACAGCACCACATCCACCTGCTTGCGCTTCGCCTCGAAGGGCACGAGGTCGATCTTGGTCTGGACGGAGGGGTTGTCGAGGTTGAGCGTCGGCGGGATCACGCCGTCGCGCAGGACGAGGATCGAAAAGATCGCCTCGACCGAGCCGGCGGCGCCGAGCAGGTGGCCGACCGAGCTCTTGGTGGAAGACATGGTCGCGCCCGCGGCGGCATCGCCCAGGAGGCGCTCCACGGCCTTCAGCTCCAGCTCGTCGCCCATGGGCGTCGAGGTGCCGTGGGCGTTGATGTAGCCGATCTCGGCGGGCGAGATGCCGGCGCGCTTCACCGCGGCGCTCATGCAGCGGAAGGCGCCGTCGCCGTCCGGGGACGGGGAGGTGATGTGGTAGGCGTCGCCCGAGAGGCCGTAGCCCACCACCTCGGCGTAGATCTTGGCGCCGCGGGCCTTGGCGTGCTCGTATTCCTCGAGCACGACGATGCCGGCACCCTCGCCCATGAGGAAGCCGTCGCGGTCGCGGTCGTAGGGGCGGGAGGCCTTTTCCGGGGTGTCGTTGAAGCCGGTGGTCAGCGCCCGGCAGGCCGAGAAGCCGGCGATCGACAGGCGGTTGACCGGCGATTCGGCCCCGCCCGCCACCATCACGTCGGCGTCGCCCAGCGCCACGAGGCGGCTCGCATCGCCGATGGCGTGGGCGCCGGTGGAGCAGGCCGTGACCACGGCGTTGTTCGGACCTTTCAGGCCGTGGGCGATCGAGACCTGGCCGGAGGCGAGGTTGATGATCCGGCCCGGGATGAAGAACGGCGAGATCCGGCGCGGGCCCTTCTCGTGGAGGGTCACGGACGCGTCGTAGATGCCGCCGATGCCGCCGATGCCGGAGCCGATCAGCACGCCGGTGGCGCACTGGTCCTCGTGGCTCTTGGGGTGCCAGTTGGCATCCTTCAGGGCCTCGTCGGCCGCAGCCATCGCGAAGACGATGAACGGATCGACCTTGCGCTGCTCCTTGGGCTCCATCACCGCGTCGGGGTTGAAGGTGCCGTCCGTGCCGTCGCCATACGGGACCTGCGCGGCGACTCGGCAGGGCAGGTCGGCGGATTCGAAGCCGCGGATCGGGCCGGCGCCGCTGTCGCCCGCGATCAGCCGGCTCCAGGTGTGTTGCACGCCATTGCCCAGCGGCGTGACCATCCCCAGACCCGTGACCACCACCCGCCGCATGCTACCTGTCCCGTCTTAGGAGCGCTCGCCCGTCGCCATCGGCGCCGGCCATCCCCGGAGCGCATCTCGTTCAACCGATCGCGGCCGGATCCGTGCCACGGAACCGCGAAACGCAGAACGGCGCGGGGGCTGCTTCGCCTCACCCGCGCCGCGTGAAACCGAATCCGGCGCCTCAGGCGGCCGAGTTCTTCTCCAGGAACTTCACCGCGTCGCCGACCGTCTGGATGGTCTCAGCGGCGTCGTCCGGGATCTCGACGTTGAATTCTTCCTCGAAGGCCATGACCAGCTCGACGGTGTCGAGGCTGTCGGCACCGAGGTCGTCGATGAAGTTGGCGCTCTCGACCACCTTCTCGGGCTCGACGCCCAGGTGCTCGACGACGATCTTCTTCACGCGCTCAGCGATATCGCTCATCGGTCTTCCGTCCTCGTCCTTTTGGTCTGTCAGTCGTCTCGGGGTGGTGCCGTGGCCGCGCCGCGCCCTTGCGGGCTTGTTGACGGGCCGGTGTCCGATCGCGCGTGTCTGGAGGTGAACTGGGACGGCCCCGCCGAGGGGCCTTGGACTGAAAACCCGCTGAACCGTCAACCCCCTGTACGGCTGCGGGGGGTGGTAGCACAGGGTTCCCGCCCTGGCGAGAGCCGTTCAGATTCCCTTCATGGGTGTGGCACGCGCGTGTCGGAAGGGTCGATTCGGAGCTAGAACATCGCCATGCCGCCATTCACGTGCAGGGTCTGGCCGGTGACGTAGGCAGCCTCGGCCGAGGACAGGTAGATGCAGGCGGCGGCGACCTCCGCGCCCTCGCCCAGGCGCCCGGCGGGCACGCGGGTCAGGATGCCCTCGCGCTGCTTCTCGTTGAGCGCGTCGGTCATCGGCGAGCTGATGAAGCCCGGGGCGATGCAGTTGACCGTGATCCCGCGGGAGGCGACCTCGGCGGCCAGCGCCTTGGTCATGCCGACGAGCCCGGCCTTGGCGGCGGCGTAGTTGCCCTGGCCGGGATTGCCGGTCGAGCCCACCACCGAGCCGATATTGACGATCCGCCCGGAGCGCCGCCGCATCATCCCCTTCACGGCCGCGCGCGAGAGCCGGAAGGCGGCGGTGAGGTTGACGGCGAGCACCTGCTCCCACTCGTCGTCCTTCATCCGCATGAACAGGTTGTCCCGGGTGATGCCGGCATTGTTGACCAGGATGTCGAGGGGCCCGATCGCGGCCTCGGCCGCCGGGACCAGGCCCTCCACCGACTCCTTGTCGGAGAGATCGGCCGCCACCGGGCTCGCGCGCTCGCCGAGCTCCGCCGCCAGGGCCTCCAGCGCCGCCGGCTTCGTGCCCGAGAGCGCCACGGTGGCGCCCTGGGCATGCAGCGCCCGGGCGATCGCCTGGCCGAGGCCGCCGGTGGCGCCGGTCACGAGGGCTTTGCGCCCGGTGAGATCGAACATGCGGGACTCCCTTTGTATCAGAGCGCGAAGGCCGCCACGTCCGCGGGCGTGCCGATCGCCGCGGCGGTCGCCTGGGGCGCGATGCGCTTGACCAGGCCGGTGAGCACCTTGCCGGCGCCGAGCTCGTCGAATCGGTCGACCCCGGCGGCCGCCATGGCGGCGACGCTCTCGCGCCAGCGCACGGTGCCGGTGACCTGCTCGACCAGCGCCGTCCGGATCGCCGCGGGCTCCGCCACCGGGGCCGCCGTGACGTTGGCGTAGAGCGTCACCCGGGGCGCCTTCAGCTCGACCTCGGCCAAAGCCGCGGCCATCGCGGCGGCGGCGGGCGCCATCAGGCGGCAGTGGAACGGCGCGGAGACGTTGAGCATCACGGCGCGCTTGACCCCGCGCTCCGTGGCGATGCCGACGGCGCGCTCGACCGCCACCCGGTCGCCCGAGAGCACCACCTGGCCGCCGCCATTGTCGTTGGCGACGTCGCAGACCGCGCCGTCGGATTCGAGGGCCGCCGCCTCGGCGATCCCGCGGGCCGCCTCGACATCGGTGCCGATCAGCGCCGCCATCGCGCCGACGCCCGGCGCCACCGCCGCCTGCATGGCCTGCCCGCGCCGGCGCAGCAGCCGGGCCGCATCCGCGATGGACAGGCTGCCGGCGGCCGCAAGCGCCGCGTATTCGCCGAGCGAATGCCCGGCCACGCAGGCCACGTCCCGGGCGAGGTCGAGGCCGCGCTCGGCCTCCAGCACGCGCAAGGTCGCGAGGCTCGCCGCCATCAGGGCCGGCTGGGCATTGGTGGTGAGGGTCAGCTCCTCCACCGGCCCCTCGAACATCAGCCGCGCGAGCGGCTGGGACAGGGCGTCGTCGACTTCGTCGAGCACGGCCTTCGCCTGCGGGAAATTTTCGGCGAGCGCCTTCGCCATGCCCACGGCCTGGCTGCCCTGGCCGGGAAAGATGAGTGCGCGCATGGTCGGTCCTGTCGCTCTCGTCTCGTCGCGGTCGCCGCACGACACGCGATCGCCGCCCGTGTCGGCCGAAATGGCTGGATTGCGCGGCGCGCACTCGCACCCGAGGGCGTGAGTGTCAACAATGCGTCGCACAATCCGGCCGTGCCCGCCCGCCCGGCCTGCCGTGCGGCCCCGGGCCCGCCCCGCCCGCCAGACGCGCGCCCGGCGCAACCCGCTGTGCTTGTTGCACAACGGCATTCCGTGTAGAGTGGCTCCACACCCGACATCACCCGTCGCTTAAGCTGAGGAGCCGCCCCGCATGGCGCGCGTCACCGTCGAAGACTGCATCGAGAAGGTCGAGAACCGGTTCGAGCTGGTGCTGCTGGCGAGCCACCGGGCGCGCCTGCTGGCCGCCGGCGCCCCGCTCACCATCGATCGCGACCGCGACAAGAATCCGGTCGTGGCCCTGCGCGAGATCGGCGACGAGACGATCACGGCCGACGACCTCAAGGAACAGCTGATCCACTCGATGCAGAAATACGTCGAGGTGGACGAGCCGGAGGCCGAGACCGTGCCGCTGCTGTCGAGCTCACCGGCCGCGGCCGCCGTGGCCCCGCAATCCTCCAGCGACGATGCGGCGGTCCAATTCGACCGCATGAGCGAGGAAGACCTGCTGCGCGGCCTCGAGAACCTCGCCCCGCCGGTCGAGACCGACGACGAAGGCGAGTAAACCCGGATACAGTGAGCCGCTCCACGTGGGCCTGGATGATCACGACCTGACCGCGACCGGACCCGGCGGAGACGCCGGGTTCTTGCGTTCGGACGGCGATACGGTCGCAACCGGCGCTTTTCCGCCGCCGGGGGCTGGCGCGGGCACGCCCGTTGCGGGAGAGTCGGGCGTGACTCCGACCCCGCGCGCCATCCAGGAACCGACGACGGCCCGGCGGATGATGCGCCAGTACGAGCTCGTCGAGCGGGTCAAGTGCTACAATCCGGCCGCCGACGAGGCGCTGCTCAACCGGGCCTACGTCTACGCCATGCAGGCGCATGGCACGCAGAAGCGGGCCTCGGGCGATCCGTTCTTCGCGCATCCGCTCGAAGTGGCCGCGATCCTCACCGACCTGCATCTCGACGACGCCACCATCGTGGCCGCGGTCCTGCACGACACCGTCGAGGATACCGAGGCGACCCTGGAGGAGATCCGCCGCCTGTTCGGGTCGGAGATCGGCGCGCTGGTCGACGGGCTGACCAAGCTCAAGCGGCTCGATCTCGTCTCCAAGCAGGCCGCCCAGGGCGAGAACTTCCGCAAGCTGCTGCTCGCCGTGGCGGCGGATGTGCGCGTGCTGCTGGTCAAGCTCGCCGACCGCCTGCACAACATGCGCACCCTCCACCACATGCGGGAGGACAAGCGCCACCGCATCGCCCAGGAGACCCTGGACATCTACGCGCCGCTCGCCGGCCGGATGGGCATGCAGGAGCTGCGCGAGGAGCTGGAGGACCTGGCCTTCCGCAACATCGAGCCGGAGGTCTACGCCACCATCACCCAGCGGCTCGCCCGCCTTACCGCCAAGTCGGAGCGGGTGGTCGAGACCATCGCGCAGGTGCTGACCGAAAAGCTCTCCGTCCAGGGCATCACCGCCGAGGTCAGCGGCCGGCAGAAGCGGCCGTTCTCGATCTGGTCGAAGATGGAACGCAAGTCGGTCGCCTTCGAGCAGCTCTCCGATATCTTCGGCTTCCGGGTGATCGTGGACACGGTCCAGGATTGCTACGTGGCGCTCGGGATCGTCCATACCAGCTGGCCGATGGTGCCGGGCCGGTACAAGGACTACATCTCGACGCCGAAGCAGAACGATTACCGCTCGATCCACACCACGGTGATCGGGCCGAAGAGCCAGCGCGTCGAGCTGCAGATCCGCAGCCGCGCCATGGACGACATCGCCGAATACGGCATCGCCGCGCATGCCCATTACAAGGAACTCGGCAAGGACGTGCCCAGGGAGCCGGGCAGCGTCCACCCCAAGCTCGCCGCCGAGAGCGGCGCCTACCAGTGGCTGCGCCGGACCATCGAGCTGCTGGCCGAGGGCGACAGCCCGGAAGAGTTCCTGGAACACACCAAGCTCGAGCTGTTCCAGGACCAGGTGTTCTGCTTCACCCCGAAGGGCCGGCTGATCGCCCTGCCGCGGGGCGCGACGCCGATCGACTTCGCCTACGCGGTGCATACCGATGTCGGCAATTCGGCGGTGGGCGCCAAGATCAACGGCCGGATGGCGCCGCTGCTGCACGAGCTCGCCAACGGCGACGAGGTCGAGATCAGCCGCTCGGACGGCGCTTCGCCGCCGGCCGCCTGGGAATCGCTGGTGGTGACCGGCAAGGCCCGGGCGGCGATCCGGCGGGCGACCCGGACCGCCGTGCGCCGGCAATATGCCGGGCTCGGCCGCCAGATCCTGGACCGGGCCTTCGAGCGCGCCGCCAAGACCTTCTCGGAGGACAAGCTGCGCGGTGCCCTGCCGCGGCTGGCCCGGGCGACCACGGAGGACGTGTTCGCCGCCGTCGGACGGGGCGAGATGTTCTCCGGCGACGTGGTCCGGGCGGTCTATCCCGACCATCGCGACGAGCGCCGGCCATCGACGCCGCAGGGCGCGCTGAACGGCGCCGGACGGCTCGTGCGCTCCGCCGACCAGACCATGCGGCTGACCTTCCCGGGCAGCGAGGGCCGCAGCGAGGCCATCCCGATCCGGGGCCTCGCCGGCGACCTGCCGGTAACCTTCGCGCCCAATGGCGGCGCGGTCCCGGGCGACCGGATCGTCGGCATCCTGACCCCGGGGGTCGGCGTCACCGTCTACCCGATCCAGTCGGCCGCACTCGCCGCCTTCGACAACGAGCCCGAGCGCTGGCTCGACGTCCGCTGGGACACGGAGGCCTCCGGCACCGAGCGCTTCCCGGCCCGGCTGGCGCTGAAGTCGATCAACGAGCCCGGCGTGTTCGCCCAGATCGCCCAGGTGATCGCCGACCACGACGGCAACATCGACAACATCTCGATGAAGCGGCGCACCCAGGACTTCACCGACATCACCATCGACCTGTCGGTCTGGGATCTCCAGCATCTCACTGCGATCATCGCGGAGCTGCGCGGCAAGCGCCCAGTCAACAGCGTCGAGCGCGTGAACGGCTAAGATCATCGCCGGCCCGACGGGGCGATGAACCTCAGGTTTTACGGATCAACTTCGGCCTTTTATCCCAGAGCTTGGGCGCGATACGTCGGGATACAATTTTTTGATCGACACTGCGCGGATTCGCCGCTAACGAGATCCGCATTCCTTCCGGTTGACTTGACAGGGGTGCGTTTCGCCCAAATGGTTGAAACGCCCGGGCGACGGTCGCCCGGAAGGGGCCGAGCCATTGCGCCTCGGATTTCATCCCCGTTCGGCATTCGATCGCGACGACGCGGCCCGGGTTTTCCGCCCGGATCTCTCTCAGCCGTTTCAGCCCACGATTTCCGGCGCCCCATATTCTTCAGGATCCGATCCATCCATGGCAGCACCGCAGCGCAGCGCTCTCTTCATCGACGGCGCCAACCTCTACGCGACCACCAAGGCCCTCGGCTTCGATATTGACTACAAGAAGCTGCTCAAGGAATTCCAGGCTCGCGACAACCTGCTGCGGGCGTTCTACTACACGGCCATGATCGAGGATCAGGAATATTCCTCGATCCGGCCGCTGATCGATTGGCTCGACTACAACGGCTATCGCGTCGTCACCAAGCCCGTGAAGGAGTTCACGGACTCGATGGGCCGGCGCAAGTACAAGGGCAACATGGATATCGAGCTGGCGATCGACGCCCTCGAGCTCAGCCCGCATATCGACCACATGGTGCTGTTCTCCGGCGACGGCGATTTCCGCTCGCTGGTCGAGGCGATGCAGCGGCGCGGCGTCAAGGTGACGGTGATCTCCACCATCCAGACCCAGCCGGCCATGATCTCCGACGAGCTGCGGCGGCAGGCCGACGAGTTCGTGGACCTCGCGAGCCTCTCGAACCGCATCGGCCGCGAGCCGAGCGAGCGCCCGGTCCGGGCTGCCGGCGACACCGCCAGCCGCTACCGCGGCGAAGCCCGCCCGAGCCCGGCCCTCGAGAACCGCTACGGCATCCGCCAGCCGGAGTCCGAAGAGGGCTGAGATCGGGGCTAAGCTTCAGGCGGCGCCGTCGAGCCAGTCGATCACCTGCTGGGCGCCGCGATCGGCGGGAAAGACCGGGTAGAACACCTGGGCGACCACGCCGTCGTCGATCACCAGGGTGAGGCGGGCCAGCAGCACCTGCCCGCCCGCCGCGAAGACCGGCAGGCGGGCGGCCATCGTGAAGGCCCGGTGCGGATCGGCCAGCAGCGGGAACGGGAGGTGCAGCCGCTCGGCCGCCTCCCGCTGGTAGGCGCTGGTCTGGGTCGAGAGACCGAAGACTTGGGCGACGCCGCGCTCCCGGAGGGCGGCATGATGATCCCGGAAATCGCAGGCCTGCGGGGTGCAGCCCCGGGCACCGGGAATCGCGTCCCAATCCGGCGTCAGGGCCGGCTTCCCCGGCTCGCCGGTGCGCGGATAGGCATAGGCCACGGTCCGGCCGGAGAGCTTCGCGAGCGACACCGTCCGGCCATCCGTGGCGGTGAGCGCCACGTCGGGCAGCGTCATCCCGCGCAGGTGATCGGCGGCGCCGTCATCCACGGGAGCCGGCAGGTCGGCGGGCAGGGCGTCGGTGCTGGGCTGCATGGGCGTCTCCTCGGATCGCGAGCCTAGATCGCCGCGCGCCGAAGGGGAATCGCCCGTTTTCAGGCTTCGCCCGCACCGTCATCACGCGCGAAGCGCCATGACCCAGGGCGGCGCGATGGTCTGGGATCGCGCGCCGCACTGGGTTGCTTCGCTCCGCTCGCAATGACGGAACAGCCGTGAACCGGTCTACCCCCGGTCCCGCAGCAGCCGCGCCCGGTCGCGCTGCCAGTCGCGCTCCTTGGCGGCCTCGCGCTTGTCGTGGGCCTGCTTGCCCTTGCCCAGGCCGAGCTCGATCTTCGCCCGGCCCTTGTCGTTGAAGTAGATCTTCAGCGGCACCACCGTGTAGCCCTGGCGCTGGGTCGCGCCGATCAGCTTGTTGATCTGGCGGCGGTGCAGCAGCAGGCGGCGCGGGCGCTTGGGCTCGTGGTTGAAGCGGTTCGCCTCCAGGTATTCCGGGATGTAGCAGTTGAACAGCATCAGGTCGCGGCCGGAGGGGCCGGCATAGGCCTCGCCGATCGTCGCCTTGCCGATGCGCAGGGATTTGACCTCGGTGCCGGTCAGCGAGAGGCCGGCCTCGAAGGTGTCCTCGATCGTGTAGTGGAAGCGTGCGGCACGGTTGTCGGCGACGATGCGCCGACTGGGCTCCGGTTTCGGGGCCATGTTGGGTGACTCTCCTCAGCCTTCCAGAAGGCCGGCGTGGCGCAGGGCCGCATCGACGATCGCCCGGGTGGCGTTCGAGACCGGAACCAGCGGCAGGCGCAGGTCCTCGGTCATGTGGCCGAGCTTGGCCAGCGCGTACTTGGTCGGGCCCGGATTGGCCTCGGCGAACAGCCCGCTCTGCAGCGGGAACAGCCGGTCCTGCAGGGCAAGCGCCTTGGCGTAGTCGCCCGCGAGCGAGGCCTCCTGCAGGTCGGCGCAGAGCCGGGGCGCCACGTTGGCCACCACCGAGATGCAGCCGTGGCCGCCCTGGGCGTTGTAGCCGAGCGCCGTCGCATCTTCGCCTGAAAGCTGGAGGAAGTTCGCCCCCATGGCCTGTCGCTGCTGGCTGACGCGGTCGATCTTGGCGGTCGCGTCCTTCACGCCGACGATGTTCTTCAGTTCGAAGAGCCGGGCCATCGTCTCGACGCTCATGTCGACGACGGAGCGCGGCGGGATGTTGTAGATGATGATCGGAATGCCGACCGCGTCGTTGACGGCCTTGAAGTGGGCGTAGAGGCCCTCCTGCGTCGGCTTGTTGTAGTAGGGCGTCACCACCAGCACGGCGTCGGCGCCGGCGCGCTCGGCGTGGCGCGCCCGGGCCACCGCCTCGGCGGTGGAGTTGGAGCCCGCACCCGCCACCACGGGCACGCGGCCGCCGGCCTCGTCGATGCAGGCCTCGACCACCCGGTCGTGCTCGGAATGGGTCAGGGTCGGGCTCTCGCCGGTGGTGCCGGTGGGCACCAGGCCGTGGCTGCCCTGCGCGATCTGCCAGCGCACGAATGTCCGGAACGCGGCCTCGTCGAAGGCGCCGTCGCGGAACGGCGTCACAAGCGCGGTGAGCGAGCCCCGCAGGCGGCTCCCGGTCATCTCGGTCATCTCAGGCGTCCCGAAGAGTATGAGCTGGCGTCTCGGCGGACTGGTTGGCTGCGGCGTTCTCGGCGCCGCGCGTCCCGCGTGCCGTTCGGCCGCGGACGGGCAGACATAGAAGGTCGCGCCACGGTGCGCAAACAGATCGTGGTCACGGTTTACGGGTTCTTAATGCCCGCGCGCCGATCTTCATCTCTTTCCACTCCGGTCGCGAGAAGGGGGGAAACGTGATCCGAGCCCAGTCGATCCGAGGTCCCCTGATCCGCGCGCTGGCCTCGACGCGCACGCCCCTGGCGGCGGCGGCCCTGGTCACGACGCTGGGCGTCGCGCTGGCCGGGCAGGCCGGCACCGACGCACCCACCTCGCAGCCGACGCCGCCTTCGAGCGACGCCGCCCTGTCCCCGGCCCAGACCCGGAGCACCGAGGCCGAGGCGGTCGCCGATCCGGTCACCGCCGACGCCCTCAAGCTCGATCCGGCCCAGACCGCCAAGGGCTCCGACCGGGGCGAGGAGGCCGGCGGCAAGATCCCGGCGGCGGCCACTGCCTATGCCTCGGCCGATCCCGACGCGCCCGTGGCCTTCCCGCTGCCCGACGCGGCGGTGACTCCGGCCGCGCCGGTTCCGGAAGTCCCGGACCCGGGCAAGCCGAAAATCTCGGGCGACACCGACCCGACGCTGCTGCGCGGCGCCATCGACCTCTACCGCAAGGGCCGGGTCGCCGACGGCGACCGGATGCGCGACGGCTTCACCGATCCCGCCGCCCGGGCGCTGCTCGAATGGGTGGCGATCCGCGCCGGCGCCGGCATCGGGTTCGCCCGCACGGTGGCCTTCGCCCGGGCCAACCCAACCTGGCCGGCCGGGCCGCTGCTGCGCCGCCGGGCCGAGGAGGCCCTGCTCTCCGAGCGCAAGCCCCCGTCCGTGGTCCGGGCCTATTTCGCCACCGCCAAGCCGGTGAGCGCGCCGGGCAAGTTCGCCCTGGCGCTGGCGCTGCGCGCCGACGGCTATGACGGCGACGCCGCCGAGATCGTCCACGACCTGTGGCGGACCGAGAGCTTCGGCAAAAGCCTGGAGGCCAAGGTCCAGGACGCGTTCCAGGGCGTGCTGACCCGGATCGACCACCGCTACCGGATGGAGCGCGCGCTCCTGAAGGACGATTGGGAGAGCGCCGGCCGGGCCGCCGGCTACGCGGGCGGCGGCTATGCCAGCCTCGTGCGCGCCCGCCGGGCCGTCGAGGACAAGGCCGGCGGTCCGGCCGCCCTCGCGGCGGTGCCGCCGTCCCTGCGGGGCGACGCCTCCTACATCTTCTCCCGGGCGCAGTATTTCCGCCGGGCCGACAAGCCCGAGGAGGCCGCCGCGGTGCTCGCCACGGCGCCCGCCAATCCGGACGTGCTGGTCGACGGCGACGAATGGTGGGTCGAGCGCCGGATCGTGGCGCGCAAGCTCCTCGACCTCGGCGATGCCAGGACCGCCTTCACGGTGGCAAGCGGCCACGCCGCACGCACACCGGAGAAGCGCCTGGAGGCCGAGTTCCACGCCGGCTGGATCGCCCTGCGCTTCGCCGGCGACCCTGCGAGCGCCGCGCAGCACTTCGCCCGGATGGCGACCATCGCGGAGAGCCCGGTCTCGCTGGCCCGCGCCGCCTATTGGCAGGGGCGGGCGGCCGATTCGCTCGGCCAGCACGACGTGGCCAAAACCTTCTACGAACGGGCCGCCCTGCAGCCGATCGCCTATTACGGCCAGGTCGCCCGGGCGCACCTCGGCCAGACCAGCCTGCCCCTGCGCGCGCCGGCCGATCTCGAGGGCGTCGAGCGGCAATCCTTCGACGACCGGCTCTACATCCGGGCCCTGCGCATGCTCGGCGAGGCGGGGCTCAAGGACCTGGCGCTGCCGCTCTACATCGATGCCGCCCGGGACCTCGCCGACCCGCGCGAGATCCAGGCGCTGGGCGACCTCGCCACCGAGATGAAGGATGCCCGCGCCCTGGTGGCGATCGGCAAGCTCGCGGTGCAGCGCGGCCTGCCGCTGGACGCCCATGCCTATCCGACCATCGGGATCCCGACCTACGAGACCTTCACGGCGGTGCCGCAGGTGGAGCGGGCCATGGTCTACGCCATCGCCCGGCAGGAGAGCCAGTTCGACCCCCGGGCCCAGTCCGGCGTCGGCGCCCGCGGCCTGATGCAGATGATGCCGGCCACCGCCCAGCGCACCGCCCGCCGGGTCGCCACGGCCTTCGACGTCGACCGCCTGACCAGCGACCCGGCCTACTGCGCCAAGCTCGGCCAGGCCCATCTCGGCGAGCTGATGGAGGATTGGCGCGGCTCCTACGTGCTCGCCTTCGCCTCCTACAATGCCGGCGGCGGCAACGTGAAGAAGTGGATCGACGCCTACGGCGACCCGCGCAAGGGCGAGGTCGACGTGATCGACTGGGTCGAGCGCATCCCGTTCACCGAGACCCGCAATTACGTGCAGCGGGTGATGGAGAACCTGCAGGTCTACCGCTCCCGCCTGGACAACCGCAGCGCCCTGCTGATCGACGGGGATCTGCACCGCGGGGCGCGGTAGGGGATCGGGCCGGCCGTCATGGACGGCCGGGGGTCATGGAGCGGCCCCAGGCGCGTCCGCCCCCTCTGCGGGGGGCTGGCGGATTCACACCTCAAAAAGCTCTGTCGCAAGTCTCCGAAACACACCGCGTTTCCCTTCCCCCTTGCGGGAAGGGGTCAGGGGTGGGGGCGGTTCAGGATCAAGCGCAGCGGTGCCTTCTGAGCCCCCCGGCTCCAACGCCTCTTTGCATGGGGAGGAGAGCGCGTCCCAAGAGCCGTTGTGCGAACATCGTAGCTGCGGGGGGAGGGACGGCGCGGGTCTCCTCGGAGGAGACTTCGCTTGCCGCCGCGGACCTCTTGCCGCCGAGGACCGTCCGGATCTCGCTCCGTCAAGCCGCCAGCCCCGGGGGAGACGGGCCCGATGCCTCGCTCGGCCACGCCCGAGAGCCTTCGCGGAGGGCGCGCCGCCTCGATCGTCGCCCCCACGCATCACCGCTGCTCGTCCTCCAGGATGCCGCGGAGATAGGTCAGGGCGCGTTGACGCCCCTCGTCGGTCCTGATGCAGGACCAGAGCCGCAGGCATTCCTGCGAGTCTGCGGTGCCGTCGGATGCGAGAGCGCCGTCGAAGAAATGCTTGACCGAGACGCCGAGGATTCCAGCCAGCGTCCGCAAGGTCTGGCTCTCCGGCTTGTCCGAGCCGCTCATGCGGGACATCCTTCTACCGTCTGTCGGTATAGATGAACCGAAGTTGTAGCACGAAAAACTGTATAAAAAATCAAGTCTGCTATTTTTAGACAACCATAAGAGACCGTGACGGGAATTCTGAGCCGTCTCCGAACGCGTTGCAATAGGCAGCCGGATCGGTTTTTGCCGTCTCGCGCTCGCGGGCGCCGAACCGGTGTCCGCGTCGGCGACGACGGCTTTGTCGATCCGCGCAGGTCGACGGGCCTGATCGTGCCGACGGACGGCTCACCCACCGCAGCAGCACATGGGCCGAGATCACCGGTGGGACCGCGCCGTGCGCACGCGGGCCACGTCGGGAGCCTCTGGGTTCGGTCTGCGCGTCCGTCTCCCTGTCGCCGACAGGAAGCCTGCGCTGGATCAGGAGCGGAAGCCGGCCCTCGTTCGGGCCTCTGAACGGCACCCGCCGCGGCTGTTGCGGCTGAATGTCAGGACGCCGCGCGCCGGAGCCGGCAGCCATCGCGCACCGGCGGCGTCGGCGCCGTCCGTTAGCCGGCGACCCGGAGCCCGGCCATGTCGGCGCGCCGGCCGCGCCGCTCCGCGGGGTCCTGAAACACCCCGGACCAGAGGCCTAGCCGGCGGCCCCAGGCCCGGTCGGCCGCCGCCGCATAGGTGGGCGCCGCGGCGCGATCGGGCACCGCGAGGCCCTGCGCCACCATCCAGGCCCCGAGATCCTCGTCGCCGATCCGGCACAGCGCCACCACGGCGCCCCCGGCCTCGGACGGACGGGGCTCGCAGGTGATGGCAGCCCCGCCGATATGATCCGCGAGCGCCCGGGCCGCCGCCCGGCCACACGCGTAGGTCTGGTCCCGGGCGTCCGAGCAGGTCTGGTCGGCGTCCGGTGCCGCGATGCCCGCGAGGCTGATGCGGCTGGCGCCGATCAGGAGGGTCCCACCGTCGAGCACCCGGGCGGGGCCGTGCAGAGCCTCGCCGGCCCGGGCCGGTGCGTGCCAGGCGAGACCGCCAGCCAGGAACGCGGCCAGCAGCGGCAGCCGCGAGCGGCGGGCGGCGTCGTCGGGGCAGAGGAGGGTGCCGGCGAGACCGGCGGCACAGGCGAGGAGGGCACCGAGGATCAGGGACATGGGATCGCGTCTCCGGAAGAGGTCTGGCCCCCTTCTGACGGAGCGGCGCCCCGCGATCCTGACGGCGCCTGTCAGCCTCCCGTCAGGCTGTTCGCGCCATGCGATGCGGGATGACTTTACAGGGCCGGACCCCACCTCTCTGCGTTATGGTTGACCCAGCCCAATGTTGCCTGGTGCAGGCCGCGACGCGCGCGCCTCCCCTCTGCGGGCTACGATGTTCACACATCGGCTGGTGGAAGGCGCGACGCGCGCTCCTCCCCCGTGCGGGGAGGGGACCAGCGCCGCCTTCGGAAACATGTGATGCCCTGAACCCGTCATGACCGAGACCGCCCCCGCATGATCCAGCCCCCGTCCCGCCGCACCGCGCTCCTGCTGCTCGCCTGTGCGGCCTGGCCCGCCCACGCCTCCGAGGATGCCGACCGCGCCCGCCGCGCCCTGGAGAAGGGTGAGATCCGCCCCCTCGACGAGGTCCTGCGCGCCGCCCGCGCGGCGGTGCCGGGGGACGTGGTGGCGGTCGATCTCAAGCGCGACGACGGGCAGTGGCGGTACAAGCTGCGCATCCTCGGCACCGACGGGAAGCGCCGCTCCGTGAAGGTCGATGCCGGCTCGCTCAAGATCCTGGACGAGGACGAGGATGATTGAGGGCGGGAGCCGGCCGTGCGCGTCCTAGTGGTCGAGGACGAACCGCGCATCGCCGCGGACGTGAAGCACGGGCTCGAACAGGCCGGCTACGTCGCCGACGTGGTCGCGGACGGGGAGGCGGCGTGGTTCCGCGCCGAGACCGAACCCTACGATGCCATGGTGCTCGATCTCGGCCTGCCGCGCCTCGACGGGCTAGGCGTGCTGCGCCGGCTGCGGGCGGCCGAGGTGGTGCTGCCGGTGCTGATCCTCACGGCCCGGGACGGCTGGCGCGAGCGGGTCGAGGGCATCGATGCCGGCGCCGACGATTATCTGGTCAAGCCGTTCCGCATGGAGGAGCTGGTCGCGCGCCTGCGGGCGATCCTGCGGCGCACCGCCGGCCACGCCTCGCCGGTGCTCCGGGCCGGGGCGGTGGAGCTCGATACCCGCACCCGGGCTGTCAGCGTCGCGGGCCGGCCGGCCGAACTGACCGCCCTCGAATACCGGCTCCTGGCCTTCCTGCTGCACCGGCAGGGGCAGGTCGTGCCGGCGGGCGAGGTTCTGGACCATCTCCACGGCGTGGGCACCGAGCGCGAGGCCAACGCCCTCGAGGCGCTCCTGACCCGCCTGCGCCGCAAGCTCGGGCCGGGGGTGATCGAGACCCGCCGCGGCCAGGGCTACCGCGTCGCGGACGCGCCGTGAGGCGCGACTCCCTGCGGCTGCGGCTGGGGCTCGCGGCAGCCGCCCTGATCGCGCTCGCGCTGCTGCTGGCCGGCATCGGCCTCACCGTGATCCTCGACCAGGTGCTCGACGCCCGCACCGCCGACGAGCTCGACCGGACCGCCAAGCTCATCGCCGGCCGGGTCGGGATCGCGCCGGACGGGAGCCCCACAATCTCCCGGGAGCCGCCGGACCCGCGCTTTTCCACACCCTATGGCGGCCTGTACTGGCAGGTGGAGGCGGGGAGCCACGTCCTGCGCTCGCGCTCCCTCTGGGACAAGCGCCTCGACTTGGGGCCAACGACCGGCGACGCCCCCGCCACCGTCGCGGCCACCGGGCCGGATGGTGGCCGGCTGATCGCCGTCATCCGCCCCCTGGAGATCGGCCCGCGCGGCACCGAGACCGAGCTGCGCGTGATCGTGGCCGAGGACCGGCGCGGCCTGGCTGCGAGCCGGGCCACGTTCCTGCGCCTGCTGGTCCCGGCGCTGGCGGCCCTGTTCGTGGTGCTGACGCTGGCCCTGTGGCTGTTCGTGCACCGGGCGCTGGCGCCGTTCCGGGTGCTGCAGCAGGATCTCGGCGCGGTCCATGCCGGGACACGGACCCGGCTGCCCGAGCATTTCCCCGACGAGGTCCGGCCTCTGGTGGCCGACCTCAACCGGCTGCTTGACGCGCAGGAGCGGGCCCTGGTCCGGGCCCGCGCCGCGGCCGCCGACATGGCCCACGGCCTCAAGACGCCGCTGGCCGTGCTCGACGCCCTCGCGCGCCGGACCGGGCCGGCCGATCCCGGCCTCTCGGCGGAGATCGCCGAGCAGGCCCGCGCGATGGGGGGCCAAGTCGAGCGCGCGCTGGCCCGCGCCCGGATCGCGGCAGCCGGCGACCTGC
Organism: Methylobacterium sp. J-001; assembly: GCF_022829565.1. Classification (NCBI taxonomy): domain Bacteria; kingdom Pseudomonadati; phylum Pseudomonadota; class Alphaproteobacteria; order Hyphomicrobiales; family Methylobacteriaceae; genus Methylobacterium; species Methylobacterium sp. J-001. The sequence continues at coordinate 80,285 of NZ_JAKSYN010000089.1, read as the reverse complement.
GGCGGCGGACCTGCCGGGTCGCCCCGGTGGCCGAGCGCCTGGTCGCGACCATGCGGCGGCTGCCGGAGGGCGACTCCCTCGCCTGGGAGGTCGCCGTGCCGGAGGCGCTCGCCTATCCGGGCGAGGAGGGCGAGCTGATGGAGGTGCTGGGCAACCTGCTCGACAATGCCCGGAAATGGGCGCACCGGCGGGTGCGGGTGACCGGGGCGGTGAGCGGCGCCGGCCTGCGGCTCACGGTCCAGGATGACGGCCCCGGCATGAGCGAGGCCGCGATCACCGGCATCAAACGCGGCCAGCGCTGGGACGAGAGCCGCCCGGGCACCGGTTTCGGCATCGCGATCGCCCGCGACGTGGCCGAAGCCGCAGGCGCCCAGCTCGCCTTCATGCGCTCGGAGATGGGCGGGTTGCAGGCCGCGCTGACCTGGACGGAGGCGGCGGACGGCGCGATGCCGGGGCGCTAATCCGCCCTGCGCCGGAGCAGGAACACGCCCTGCGCCCCGAACAGGTTCCACACCCACCAGGGCATGGAGAAGCGCATCGGCCGGCCGCTCGCGTCGAGCGCCGTGGCGTGCTCGATCCGGGCGCCGATCAGGCGGCACAGGCCGACGAAGTCGCGGATCGTGCAATGGTGGATGTTGGGGGTCTCCCACCAGGCATCCGGCATGATCTCGGTGACCGGCATCCGGCCGCGCAGGGCCAGTTCGGACCGGACCCGCCAATGCCCGAAATTCGGGAACGAGATGATCACCTGCCGGCCGATGCGCAGCAGGTGCTCCAGCACGATCCGGGGGTTGCGGGTCGCCTGGATGGTCTGGGACAGCACGACCACGTCGAAGGCGTCGTCCGGGTAGTTCTCCAGGTCGGTGTCGGCGTCCCCCTGGATCACCGACAGGCCGCGGGCGAGGCACGCATTCACCCCGTCGCGGGACAGCTCGATTCCGCGCCCGTCGATGCTGCGGCGGTCGCGCAGTAGCGCCAGCAGGGAGCCGTCGCCGCAGCCGATATCGAGCACCCGGGCGCTCGGCGGCACGAGGCCCAGCACGACGATGTGGTCGACCCGGGCGCCGTTGCCCTCGGGGGTGCGGGGCAGGGCGTCGGTGGTCTGCCAGGGCGCGGTGTTGCCCGGGGAGCCTTTGAACAGCATCGAGCCGCTCATAAGCCGCGCGCCCGGGCGGCGGCGTCGATGAAGCCGCGGGCGGCCGAGAACATCGCCGGCTCGTCGAGCAGGAAGGCGTCGTGGCCCTTGTCGGTCTCGACCTCCACGAAGGCGACCGGGGCGGCGGCGGCGTTGAGCGCGTGCACGATCACCCGCGATTCGGATGTGGGGAACAGCCAGTCGGAGGTGAACGAGATCAGGCAGAACCGGGTCTTGATCCCCCGGAACGCGTTGGCCAGCACGCCGCCATGATCCTCGGCCAGGTCGAAGTAATCCATCGCCCGGGTGAGGTAGAGATAGGCGTTGGCATCGAACCGCTCGACGAAGCTCAGGCCCTGGTGGCGCAGGTAGCTCTCGATCTGGAAGTCGGCGTTGAACGAGAAGGTCGGCGCCGAGCCGCCCTGGAACCGCCGGCCGAACTTCCGGTGCAGGGCCGGCTCGGACAGGTAGGTGATGTGCGCGCCCATCCGGGCGACGCCGAGCCCCTTGGACGGCCGCGTGCCCTCCTCCAGATAGCGCCCGTCGGCCCAGGCCGGATCGGCCATGATCGCCTGCCGGCCGACCTCATGGAACGCGATGTTCTGCGCGGAGTGGCGCGGCCCCGTGGCGATCGGCATCGCGGCGAAGACTCGCTCGGGGTACAGGGCCGCCCATTGCAGCACCTGCATCCCGCCCATCGAGCCGCCGATGCACAGGAACAGGTCGCGCACGCCGAGCCGCTCCAGCAGCATCGCCTGGGCCCGGACCATGTCGCGGATCGTCACCAGCGGGAAGTTCAGCCCGTAGGGCCGCCCGGTGGCGGGATCGATCGAGGCCGGGCCGGTGGAGCCCATGCACGAGCCGATCACGTTCGAGCAGACGACGAAGTAGCGGTCGGTGTCCACGGGCTTGCCGGGGCCGACCAGCGTCTCCCACCAGCCGGGCTTGCCGGTGACCGGATGGGGATGGGCGAAATACTGGTCGCCGGTGAGCGCGTGGCAGATCAGCACCGCGTTCGAGCCCGCCGCGTTGAGGGTCCCGGCGGTCTGGTAGGCGATCTGGAACGGAGCGAGTTCGACGCCGGCATCGGTTCGCAGCGGCGCGTCCGTGCCGAAGCGCATGACCAGGCTTTTCGGGTCGAGCGCCTGCGAGGGCTCTAACAGGCGCCCCGCCGTCTCGTCTATCGGGTCCGGCCGCAGCGCGGTGTCCGGTTGGGTATCCATGCGGGACTTGACGACCGTGTGTCGGCGATCCCGGTCCGCGTCGGGCGAGCGCGGTGTCGCGTGACGCGCCGCACTCGCCCGACGCGGCCAGCGAGACCGGGAGGTAATGCTCCGGGGAGCAAGCGTCAACGCGGGGGCCGGTGCAAGAGGGCCCGGTCCGAAAGGCTTGGTCCGGCTTGTCGGCGTAGGGCCTGCGCGCGGCCGGTCGAGTTACGGCGCATCGTCCCGCGCGGGGGCCGCCGCGGGCTCCGTCCCGGTCGGTCCGAGGACATCCGCCAAAGCGGTCGCTCCGGCCTCCACCGCGGAACCGCTCAGGGCGACGGGAAACTGGGTCGGCACGGCCTGCGTGAGGAACTCGAACGCGGCATGCGCCGCCGCGATCGTGCCGTTCAGGATGATCTCACCGATGAAGTCCATGACCCGTCCCCGCTTTGCGATACCGGGGATCTAAGCCGCTCTGCCAGGCCTCGCGGTGCGCCGCGACACGGCCTTCGGACTCGAAAGCCCGCTCAGGCGAGCGGGGCCGCCATCAGCGCCAGCCCGAGGGCCGGCAGCCCCAGCGCCAGGGCCGCGCGGGCATCGAGCCGGTCGGCACCGACGCCAACCCGCCAGCTCCGGCTCGCGACGTTCTCGACGCAGAGCCCGGACAGGACGAGCGCACAGCCGACGATCGCCTGGATCGAAATCATGGGAACCTCACCGAGCCGGCCGCGCCGCGATAGGCGGCCCAGGATCACGGCTGGGGAAGTGTGCGAGGGGCCCGCCGGTTCCGCAGATCTGGGCCCGCGGGACCCATCAGCGGATCGCCACCGCGCAGGCGAAAAACACCATGGCGGCCCCGACCGCGGTGATGCAACCGTTCGTCCACGTGGAGGCGTCGGCCCGGCGCATTCGACAATCGGCGGCCACCGAGGTGAGGATCCCGATCAGGAACAGGCTGCAGGGGATCAGGTCACCGGGCATATGAATCCGTCCAGGGGAACGCGGGGCGCGACGCGCCCGACGCGGCCCCTTCTCCGGGATCAACAGGCCGAAACGTGGCGAGTGCCCCGCGGCATTTGCGCGTCGCCGCTTTGCCGCGGGGGAACCTCGCTCCGCCGGACCCTTAGAGCGTGGCCGCGCCCGGGGGCGTCCGGAAATCCTCCGGGCCCATGTCGAGAAGGTCGTTGGGGGTCGCGGTCGTGTCGTAGGCGGCGCTCGCCGCGGCCTCGATCGCCGCCTGGTTCCGGGCGAACAGGTCGAGGGGTGGGAGGTCGGCGCCGCCGAAATGCTGGCGCAGCACCGGGATCGGCACGTCGATCCCGATCACCCGCTCGCCGTTGGTCATCGCGAACCGGATCAGGCTCTCGTCGGCGGGCAGGATATGGGCGCCGCCATCCAGGTAGCGTGTGAGGGGCATGGGATCGGTCCTTGTCGCAAGCGGGTATCGGGGGGACATAGCGACGGCGCGCGACCCAACCAGGGCGTGTCGATCTCCCGCAAGAGCTTAACCTATGGGCGCGTGCAAAGACGTCCGGCTTCACCCACCGAGGAAATGTTGTAGACGGACCCGGCAAACGAAAGTCCCGCCCGCGCATCCGAGTCGCAGAGCCATGTCCGCCCCCAAACCCGTCCGCCCGGAGCCGCGCCCCGGCGTCCTGGCGATCGACACCTACGTGCCCGGCAAGAGCGGGCGGCCCGGTGGCGGTAAGGTCCACAAGCTCTCGTCCAACGAGACGCCGCTCGGCCCGAGCCCGGCGGCTCTGGCCGCCCTGCACGAGGCCACCGCCAAGCTGGAGACCTACCCGGACGGCCGCGCCACGGTGCTGCGCGCCGCCATCGCCAAGCGCTACGGGCTGGACCCGGAGCGGATCGTCTGCGGCGCGGGGTCGGACGAGCTGCTGTCGCTGCTGGCCTACGCGTATGGCGGCCCCGGCACCGAGGGCATCTATTCCGAGCACGGATTCCTGGTCTACCGGATCGCGATCCTGGCCTCGGGCGCGACGCCCGTGGTGGCGCCCGAGCGCGACTACACCACCGATGTCGACGCGATCCTGGCCCGGGTCACCGAGCGCACCCGGATCGTCTACGTCACCAACCCGAGCAACCCGACCGGCACCTACCTGCCGTTCGACGAGATCCGCCGCCTGCACGCCGCCCTGCCGGCCAACGTGCTGCTGGTGATCGACGGCGCCTATGCCGAATACGTGCGGGCGAACGATTACTCGGCCGGGCTCGAACTCGCGCTCGACTCCGAGAACGTCGTGATGACCCGGACCTTCTCGAAGATCTACGGGCTTGCCGCCGTGCGGATCGGCTGGATGCTGGCCCCGGCCCATGTGGCGGATTCGGTCAACCGCATCCGCGGCCCGTTCAACGTCTCGGGCCCGGCCATCGCGGCCGGCGCGGCCGCCATCGCCGACGAGGCGCACATGGCGGCGGCCGCCGCCCACAACGCCGAATGGCTGCCCAAGCTCACCGACGGCGCCCGGGCGCTGGGGCTGACGGTGACGCCGAGCGTCGCCAACTTCGTGCTGATCCACTTCCCCGACGAACCGGGCCGCTCGGCCGCCGACGCCGACGATTTCCTCACCGAGCGCGGGCTGATCACGCGCCGGGTCAGCGCCTACGGCCTGCCCAACGCCCTGCGGGTGACGGTGGCGGGTGCCGAGGCGAACGAGGCCTTCCTGGCGGCGCTCGGCGACTTCGTGCGGGGCGCGCATGCCTGAACCGCACCTTGCCGAGGCCGCGACACCGCCCCTCGGGCGCCTGACCATCGTCGGGCTCGGGCTGATCGGCTCCTCGATCGCCCGGGCGGCCCGCCGCTACAATCTCGCCGGCACGATCGTCGCCCTGGACCGGGACGAGGCCGTGCGCGCCCGGGTCGCCGAGCTCGGCATCGCGGACGTCGTCACCGGCGACCCGCAGGCGGGCGCCGCCGAGACCGACCTGGTGATCCTGTGCGTGCCGGTCGGCGCCATCGGGGCGGCGGCGGCCGAGCTGGCGCCGTACCTGAAGCCCGGCGCGATCGTCTCGGATGTCGGCTCGGTCAAGGGCGCCGTCGTGGCGGCGATCCAGCCGCACCTGCCCGCGGGCGTCGCGCTGGTGCCCGGCCACCCGATCGCCGGCACCGAGTTCTCGGGGCCGGATGCCGGCTTCGCGACCCTGTTCAACGGTCGCTGGTGCATCCTGACGCCCCCCGAGGGCACCGATCCCGCGGCCGTCGCGCGGGTGCGGGCCCTGTGGGAGGGCATGGGCGCCAATGTCGAGACCATGAGCGCCGAGCACCACGACCACGTGCTGGCGATCACCAGCCACCTGCCGCACCTGATCGCCTACAACATCGTCGGCACCGCCGCGGACCTCGAAGAGGCGACGCAATCCGAGGTGATCAAGTTCTCGGCGAGCGGCTTCCGCGATTTCACCCGCATCGCCGCCTCCGACCCGACCATGTGGCGGGACATCTTCCTCAACAACCGCGAGGCGGTGCTGGAGATGCTCGGCCGGTTCAACGAGGACCTCTCGGCGCTCGCCAAGGCGGTGCGCTGGGGCGACGGCGAGGCGCTGCACGCGATGTTCACCCGCACCCGGGCGATCCGGCGCAGCATCGTGGCCCAGGGCCAGGAAACCGCCGCCCCGGATTTCGGACGGCCTCGGCCGCCGGAGGCCTAGGGCCGGATTATGCCGGCGGCCGGCTCACCAGCACCGGCGCCGTCCGCTCCGGGAACAGCTGCTTCAACGCCTCGAGCTTCGGCGCGTCGTTGACGGCGATGTAGGGGTGGCCCGGATGCCGGGCCATGAAGTCCTGGTGGTAGGCTTCCGCCGGGTAGAACGCCGCGCCCGGCTCGATCCGGGTCGCGATCGGGCGCGCGAAGGCCTTCGCGGCATCGAGCTGGTCGAGGTAGGCCCGGGCGATGCGGGCCTGCTCGGCATCCCGGGGGAACAGCGCCGAGCGGTATTGCCGCCCGGTATCGGGTCCCTGCCGGTCGATCTGCGTCGGGTCGAGGGCCACCGAGAAGAAGATCCGCACCAGCTCGTCGTAGCGGATCACGGCCGGGTCGTAGGTCACCGCCACCGCCTCGGCATGGTCGGTGCCGCCGCCACTGACGCTCTTGTAATCCGCGTCCGAAGCCGTGCCCCCGGCATAGCCCGAGACCGCGCCGGTCACCCCGCGCACGTGCTGGAACACGCCCTGCACGCCCCAGAAGCAGCCGCCCGCGAACACCGCGACCTGTGCGCCGGGCGCCTCGCTCGCATGGGTAGCAGCTTCGGGCAGGCGGCGCGGCGCCTCCTCGGCGAAGGCCGGCAGCCGCGGCAGCAGGAGCGCAGCCGCCAGGCCGAGCCCGAGGGCCGCCCCAAGGTGCGGGCGAAGCGTGACGCGATGAGCCATGATTGTCCTCCTGCAGAGCGCGCCCTGCGTGAGGCGCGGCGCTTGATGGCACCGGATGTTCGTTCCCGGTCGCGCCCCGGTTACGCAGGCGGTGGCTCCCTCAGCACGAGGCGGAAGGCCGAGGCAGGCGTTGAACCGTGGTACAAGGTACCATAATTATAGGATCGGCGGACGGGGGCGGTGGCAGCACAGGCAGACACAAGCCGACAGGAGCAGGACATGAGCACATGCTGGAGCGGGCTGCGCCCCGCAAGGCCATCGTATGCGCATCTTCCTGCCGCTCGACTTCGCGAATCGGGCCGCGAAGCAGAAGGTGACCGACGACGATCTGCGCGAGGCGGTCGCCCGTGCGGAACGCGACCTGATCGATGCGCGCCTCGGGTTGGCGCTGATCAAGCAGCGCATCCCGCGCGCTGGACAGGGCCGCTCCGGCGGCTTCCGCAGCATCATCGTCTACAAGCGGGGGACGATCGCGATCTTCCTGCACCTATTCGCCAAGAATGCCAGGGCGAACCTGACCAAAACCGAGACGCAGGTGTTCCGCGACCTCGCGGCGACCCTGGCAAGTCTCAGCGACGAGGCGCTGGAACGGGTCGCCGCCGCGCAAAGCTGGAGACGGATCGACGATGGGAAGCGTGACGACGCCCTACCGCAGTGACGCGCTCCGGTCGGCGCACCGGATCGCCCAGGATCTCCACGCGGCCGGCGCCATCGACAAGGCGACGATGCGCCGGTTCGACGTATCGTGCCTGACGCCGGTCGAGGATCTCGGGCCGGAGGCGATCCGTGCCATCCGCGAGACCGCGCAGATGAGCCAGGCGATCTTCGCCATGGCCCTCAACGTGACCGCCTCGCTGGTCAGCAAATGGGAGCGGGGGGAGAAGAAGCCCGGCGGCCCGTCGCTGAAGCTGCTCGCCCTCGCCAACCGGAAGGGCATCGACGCCATCCTGTAAACGCGCGAAGACACCGCATTCGCGGCGATCGGCCCCGGCCGCCGTGTTTACGCGGGCGGGAGGCCGCATTGCGGCGGCGGCCGCATGGGTCTAGCACCCGGCAACAGATCGAATTCGTCCGGAAGGACCTGCCCCGTGACCATCGCCCCCGAACCGAACTCCTTCCGCACCGGCCCCGACGAGCGCGGCCGCTTCGGCATCTTCGGCGGCCGGTTCGTGGCTGAGACGCTGATGCCGCTGATCCTCGAATTGGAGGCGGCCTATGAGGCGGCGAAGGTCGATCCCGCCTTCGCAGCCGACATGGCGAGCTACGGCACCCACTATATCGGCCGGCCGAGCCCGCTCTACTACGCCGAGCGGCTGACCGAGCACCTGCGCGCCAAGGCGCCCGCCGGGCAGGGCGCCAAGGTCTATTTCAAGCGCGAGGAGCTGAACCATACCGGCTCCCACAAGGTGAACAACGTGCTCGGCCAGATCCTGCTGGCCCGGCGCATGGGCAAGCCCCGGATCATCGCCGAGACCGGCGCCGGCCAGCACGGCGTCGCCACCGCGACGCTCTGCGCGCGGTTCGGCCTGAAATGCGTGGTCTACATGGGCGCGGTCGACGTCGCCCGGCAGGCGCCCAACGTCTTCCGGATGAAGATGCTCGGCGCCGAGGTGATCCCGGTGGAATCCGGCACCAAGACCCTCAAGGACGCGATGAACGAGGCCCTGCGCGACTGGGTCACCAACGTCGCCGATACGTTCTACTGCATCGGCACCGTGGCCGGCCCGCACCCGTACCCAGCCATGGTCCGCGACTTCCAGTCGGTGATCGGCCGCGAGACCCGGGAGCAGATGATCGCGCAGGAAGGCCGCCTGCCGGATTCGCTGATCGCCTGCATCGGCGGCGGCTCCAACGCCATGGGGCTGTTCCACCCGTTCCTGGACGACCGCGAGGTCGAGATCTTTGGGGTCGAGGCCGCCGGGCACGGGGTCGAGTCCGGCCTGCATGCCGCCTCGCTCACCGGCGGCAAGCCCGGGGTGCTGCACGGCAACCGCACCTACCTGCTGATGGACGCGGACGGCCAGATCTCCGACGCGCACTCGATCTCGGCCGGCCTCGACTATCCGGGCATCGGCCCCGAGCATGCCTGGCTGCACGAGATGGGCCGGGTCCAATACCTCTCGGCCACCGATTCCGAGACCCTGGAGGCGTTCAAGCTCTGCTCGATGCTGGAGGGGATCATCCCGGCCCTGGAGCCGGCCCATGCCCTGGCCCGGGTGCTGGACATCGCGCCCCAGCGCCCGGCCGAGCACTTGATGGTGCTCAACATGTCGGGCCGGGGCGACAAGGACATCCCGCAGGTGGCGGAGATCTTTGGGACGAAGCTCTGAGCGCGGATCGGGCCGGATCTCGTCCCGCGGTCGAGGTCTGGCCTCACCCGGCCTCGATGTCGGTGAGCGGGAAGTCGTTGCCCTCGTAGAGCAGCGGAACCCGGTGCGTCCGGGCACAAGCGTAGGCGAAGCAGTCGCCGAAGTTGAGACCGGCAGGATGCCGGCCTTTGCCGAAGCGGTCGTAGGCGTCGAGGGCGACCTCGGCAGCCTCCGGGGTTACGGCGAGGACCTGGATGCCGGCGAGGTCGAGATAGGCGCGCACCGCATCGCGCGCGTCCGGGACCGACAGGTCGAGGCGGCGCGCTACGGCCACGACGGTCTCCCAAACGGCCAGGGGCGTTGTCATGCGGCGGCGCGCCCGCTGCAGCCGGGCGACCAGGGCGCGGGCGTCGGCTTCGTCGGTCAGGATCGCCGTGAGGGCCGAAGCATCCACGAACATCGCGCCTCTGCCTCAATCGCGCTCGTAAAGGCTATCGATGAACGCCATGTCGGCGGGCTTCGGGTTTGGCCCAGCCCGCCGGTGAAGCGTTCGGACGAAATCGACCGTTTGCTCGACCAGATCGACCTGGCCGGCGATCTCGTTCTGAAGCGCTTGGCGCACCGCGTCGGTCTTGGTCGTGCCCAGCAGCGTCATGAGATGGACGACAAGGTCATCGACCTGCGGATCCTTGACGTAGAGCGCCATGGATATGCTCACCGGATATCTTGGATATCCCTAGGCCCTAGACATACGTGCCGCAAGGCGGGCGAACCGGGGGTGAGCAGGACGTCGCCGGCACGATCGGTTGGCGCATGCTCCACCCCTCCGGGGCTCTGCGGTCCTGGGCAGGAGCTGTCGGGACAAGGGCGTCGAACGGCAAACCAACGCCGTTCGATGTCGCTGGAAGCGGGCGCCTCACCGCACCGTAACCTGATCCTTGATCTTGTCGTACACGGCCCGGCTGAGGACGCGCTTCGACAGGAGCTGCTCCACCGACGTGTAGGGACGCTTGGCGACGATCGCCCGGCCGATCGCGCCGCCGCCCCGGAGCTTGTTGAGATCGGCCGCCGAGGCGGTGTTCAGGTCGAGGATCGCGATCGCCCGGGGGCCGGCGGAATCCTCGGCCCGGTCGATCTCGGCCTGGCCCTGCTGGACCGGCACGGGATCGGACGGGAAGGCGAGGGCGTCGGACGGCATCTGGGCGGGGCGCGCAGGGGCCGGAACCGGGGGTGGGGCGGGCGGCTGGGACGCCGGTTCCGAGGCCGGCGGGGGCGCGGCCGGCTCGGCCGGGACGGCCTCGGCGGGCGCCTCGGCCACGGGGACAGGGGCCGGCGCGGGCACCGGACTCGGCAGCAGGAACTGCACCAGCGCCGCCAGGATTCCGGCCAGGATCAGTAAGACGGAAATACGCAGGATTGCAGGGCCACTCAGCACGCGTCACTCGACGATGAAATTCAGTCTCGGGCCTCAGATAATGCTCTCTCGACCTGCCGGCCAACGGCACGGCGCGCCCCCGGGTCGAAGGACCGCTGTCGTCAACAGGGGATCCGCCTGGATGGACCGCCGATGAGCCTTCGGATCGCCCGCCTCGGCGAGCGCCTCGGGGCGCTGCGCTACCTGCCGGCCTTGTTCCGCGAGATCGCCGCGGCGAGCCCGCGCCTGCTCGCTGCGAGCCTGGGCCTGCGCCTGGTGGCGGCCTGCCTGCCGATCCTGTCGCTCTACCTCGCCAAGCTGATCCTCGACGGCATCGTGGCCCAACAGGCCCGCCCGTCGCCAGAGGCGGGGATTGCGGAGTGGCTCTCCGATCCCGGCCGGGCGCGGCTCGCCCTGCTGGTGGGGGCCGAGCTCGGGCTGGCTTTGCTCTCCGACCTCACCGGACGGCTGGCAAGCCTCACCGAGACCCTGATCGGCGATCTCTACGCCAACGCCGCGTCCGTGCGGCTGATGGCGCACGCGGCCTCCCTCGACCTGGCGCAGTTCGAGGACAGCGCCCAGCAGGACCGGCTGGAGCGGGCGCGCCGGCAGGTCAGCGGCCGCACCGGGCTGATCGGGACGGTGTTCGGGCAGCTCCAGGCCCTGGTGACCCTCGCCTCGCTCACCGCCGGGGTGGCGGTCTTCACCCCGTGGCTGGTGGTGCTGATCGCCGCCGCCCTGGTGCCGGCATTGCTCAACGAGTGGCACTTCACCAAGGCCGGCTATCGGCTGGCCTGGATCCGCAGCCCGGAGCGGCGGCGGATCGACTACCTGCGCTACCTCGGCGCCAGCGTCGAGACCGCCAAGGAGGTGAAGCTCTTCGGCCTGTCGAGCTACATCACCGCGCTCTACGGGGCGCTCGCGAAGAACCTGCTCGCCGAGAACCGGACGCTGGCCACGGCCCGGGCGCGCTGGGGCTTCGCCTTCGCGAGCCTGGGGACGCTGGCCTATTACGCGGCCTACGCGGTGATCGTCTGGCGGACCGTGGCCGGCGCCTTCTCGATCGGCGACCTCGCCTTCCTGGCCGGCGCGTTCCAGCGCCTGCGCGGCGGCATCGAGGGGCTTCTGCTCGGCCTCACCCAGATCAGCGGCCAGGCGCAGTATCTCGACGATTTCTTCTCGTTCTTCGCGATCCGGCCGGAGATCCGCTCGCCCGCGCATCCGGTCCCGGTGCCGAGCCCGATCCGCGACGGCCTTGTGTTCGAGGATGTCGGCTACCGCTATCCGGGCACCGAGATCTGGGCCCTGCGCGGCCTGTCCTTCGCGGTGCGAGCCGGGGAGACCGTGGCGCTCGTCGGCGGCAACGGCGCCGGCAAGACCACGATCGTCAAGCTGATGACCCGGCTCTACGACCCGCACGAGGGCCGGGTGCTCCTCGACGGGCGGCCGCTGGCCGCCTACGACCTCGACGACCTCCGGGCCCGGGTCGCGGCGATCTTCCAGGATTTCGTCCGGTTCGACCTCACCGCCGGCGAGAACGTCGCGGTCGGCCGGATCGCGGAAGCCGACGACCAGGACCGCATCGCGGCCGCCGCCGCCCGGGGGCTCGCCGCCCCGGTGATCGAGCGCCTGCCGGAGGGCTACGCCCAGCCGCTCGGCAAGCGCTTCGCCGGCGGCGTCGACCTGTCGGGGGGCGAGTGGCAGAAGGTCGCCCTGTCCCGGGCCTATATGCGCGAGGCCGAGATCCTGATCCTCGACGAGCCGACCGCGGCCTTGGATGCGCGGGCCGAGCACGACGTGTTCGCCCGGTTCCGGGAGCTGTCGGCGGGCCGCACGACGGTGCTGATCTCGCACCGCTTCTCGACGGTGCGCATGGCCGACCGCATCCTGGTCCTGGAAGGCGGCCGGCTGCTCGAAGACGGCAGCCACGCCGCCCTGATGGGGCAGGGCGGCCGCTACGCCGAGCTGTTCACCCTGCAGGCGCAGGGCTACCGGTGAAGGTCACGGTTTCGAAAGGTCCGGGACCTTTCGCGGGTCCAGGGCAGCGCCCTGGTCCATCGGGGGCCTGCCCCGATGCCCCGCCAAAAGGCTCAGCCCTTTGGGAACCCCATATCGGGGGCCGCCCCGATGCCCGAGGATTGCCCCTTTCGCGTCGCCTGCTATCTGGCGGACCTTGAACCGGGATTATTCATGCGCCTCTCGCACCTCCTGACGGCTGGCCTGCTCGTCTCTGCCTGGGGGGCACACGCTGCGCCGGCCGTATCCGAGCCGCCGGTCCCCGAGGCCAAGGCCGAGGCCCCCGCGCCGGGCCAGGAACCCAAGGAGATCGTGCTGGCCAACCATCGGGCGGTCTACGACCTGTCGCTGGCCGAGGGCGGCGGCACACGCTCGGTGGAGAGCGCCCGCGGGCGGATCGTCATCGATTTCCGGGGCGATGCCTGCCGCGGCTATACCATGCTGACCCGGCAGGTGACCGAGCTCTCCTCCGGCGAGACCGGCCCGCGCCTGTCGGACATGCGCAGCACCACCTTCGAGGGCGGCAAGGGCCGGGAGTTCCGGTTCAAGACCACGACGCTCACCAACAACCAGCCGGCCGCCCCGGTGGACGGCACCGCCTCGGAGCAGGGGGAGTCGGTCACGGTGAAGCTCAAGGGCACGGCCAAGCCGTTCACCGTCGAGGGGCCGGTGCTGTTCCCGAGCGAGCATATGCGCCACCTGATCACGGCGGCACGGGCCGGCCAGGCGACCCTCTCGGCCAAGGTGTTCGACGGCTCGGACGACGGCAAGAAGATCTACGACACCTTCGCGGTGATCGGCCATGCCGGCACCGGCCCGGCCGCGGCCTCCGACCCGGCCCGCGACAAGCCCCTGCGCGACGGCCCGCTGGCCGGCATGCAGCACTGGCCGGTGCGGCTGAGCTACTACACGCCGGGGGCCGGGGAGCGGACGCCGATCTACACCCTCGGCTTCGACCTCTACGAGAACGGCGTCAGCGGCGCCCTCAAGCTCGATTACGGCGAGTTCGCCATCCTGGGCGACATGACCGCCCTCGACATCGACGCCCAGGCGAACCGGGCGGCCGCGAAGGAGGGGGACAAGGGCTGCACGCCGTGAGGGTGTGAAGCAAGCCGCTGCACGCGCCGTTCCCTCCCCCCTCTGCGGGGGAGGGTGGGCCGGCCGTCAGGCCGGGTCGGGAGAGGGGCAGCGCCGCTGCCGGAAAAGGCAGAGCCGGCGTGTGGGCCGACGCTTTCTCCTGAACCGTCGCTCCCCTCTCCCGACCCCTGCTGACGCAGGGGCCACCCTCCCCCGCAGAGGGGGGAGGGAGGTCAGAGCCTTTTCCGGCGAGATCCCCCCGTTCCTCTCAACCCCAGACGCGGCAAACCGCCCCCTCAGGCCCAATCATCCTCCGGCTGCGGCGACAGGATGCGCCAGGCCGCCGCGATGCGCTCCGGCTTGATCTCCAGCGCCCCCGCGCAGGCCACGAGCACGCCCTCGTCGCCCATGACGTGGTCGAGAACACCCGCCAGGAAGGCCGGCTCCTGGGCGCTCTCGCGCAGGGTGTCGGCGCTCAGGCCGCTCGCCGCCAGGAAGGGGAGGAGGCGGTCATCCTCCGCGACGATCCACAGCAGAACGTCGAGGGCGAGCCGTTCCGCAGATTCGGCCCCTTGAAGAGGTTTGCCATTCATCAACATGTGATCGCTACAAAGGTCATCAAGGGGCTTCACGGCCCGCTAATCATGATCGGCGCGCACCGGGACATCGGATCATGAAAAAGACGGTGCTGATCGTCGAAGATAACGAACTGAACATGAAGCTGTTCAACGACCTCTTGGAGGCGAACGGCTACGCGACCCTGAAGACCGCCCACGGCATCGAGGCGATCGAGCTGGCCCGCGCGCACCATCCCGACCTGATCCTCATGGACATCCAGCTCCCCGAGGTCTCCGGCCTCGAGGTGACCAAATGGCTCAAGGAGGACGACGACCTCAAGAGCATTCCGGTCATCGCGATCACGGCCTTCGCCATGAAGGGCGACGAGGAGCGGATCCGCGAGGGCGGCTGCGAGGCCTATCTGTCGAAGCCGATCTCCGTCGCGAAGTTTTTGGCAACGGTTCGCGCGTATCTTGAGCCGCGGTGACGCCGAACCGGCGCACTATCGGCGGCGCATGACCGCCCGCTCGGGCGGAATCGCGCAACGGCGCGTCAGCGAGGAACCATGTCGGCCCGCGTCCTGATCGTCGACGACCTGTTCCCGAACGTGAAGCTTCTGGAGACGAAGCTCGGGCTCGAATATTTCGACACCGTCGCGGCCATGAACGGGCCGGACGCGATCGCGATCTGCGAGAAGGGCCTGTGCGACCTGGTCCTGCTCGACGTGATGATGCCCGGCATGGACGGGTTCGAGGTCTGCCGCTACCTCAAGAACAACCCGGTCACCGCCCACATCCCGGTGGTGATGGTCACGGCGCTGGACCAGCCCTCCGACCGCCTGCGCGGCCTCGATGCCGGTGCCGACGACTTCCTCACCAAGCCCGTGGACGACACCGCCCTGTTCAGCCGGGTGCGCAGCCTCGTGCGCCTCAAGGCGGTCACCGACGAATTGCGCCAGCGCGCGCTGGCGTCCCGCGAGTTCGGCATCGGCGATCCCCTGGCGCTCGCCACCGCGGAGACCGGCCTCGACGCCCGGATCCTGCTGGTCGAGGACCGGCCCGGCTCGGCCGAGCGCATGGCCGGGGCCCTGCGCCAGCACCACGCCGTCACGATCGAGCCCGACCCGCAGGCGGCGATGCGCCTGGCCGCCGAGGGCGGCTTCGACCTCGCCCTGGTGAGCCTGGACCTCGCGGGGTTCGACGGCCTGCGCCTGTGCAGCCAGCTCCGCTCCCTGGACAGCACCCGGGCCATGCCGCTGATCATGCTGGCCGAGGAGCACGACCGCGCCCGGGTGGTGCGCGGCCTCGATTTCGGGGTCCACGACTTCCTGATGCGCCCGGTGGACCGCAACGAGCTGATGGCCCGGGTCCGCACCCAGGTGAAGCGCAAGCGCTTCACCGAGGCCCTGCGGGGCGCCATGCAGGCCTCCCTGCAGCTCGCCGTCACCGACGCGCTCACCGGCCTGCACAACCGGCGCTATCTCGACAACCATCTCGGCGCGCTGTTTGCCGACGACACCGCCCGCCGCCCGGGGCTCGCCGCCCTGATCCTCGACATCGACCTGTTCAAGGGGATCAACGACAGCTACGGCCACGAAGCCGGCGACGAGGTGCTGCGCACCTTCGCCGAGCGGGTCCGCCAGCACACGCGGCCGGTGGACATCGTCGCCCGCTACGGCGGCGAGGAGATCGTGGTGGTCCTGCCGGAAGCCGGTTTGGCCGAGGCCCGGGCCATCGCCGAGCGTATCCGCGAGAAGGTCGAGGCGCTGCCGTTCTCGGTCCAGCGCGCCACCCGGACGATCCCGGTGACGGTCTCGATCGGCGTCGCCATCCGCCACCCGGAGGATACCGGCCCGGGCGACATGCTCAAGCGCGCCGACATCGCGTTGTATCGGGCCAAGGCTGCGGGGCGGAACCGGGTCGAGCAGCAGGCGGCTTGAAGGCTTACCCGTCATTGCGAGCGCAGCGAAGCAACCCAGGGCAGCACGCAATCCTCGATCGTAGCGAATCGCTGGGTCGCTTCGCTGCGCTCGCGATGACGGAGCCCACCATCGCACTGCGTCAAAACGCTCACCCGCCCTTAAGGATGAAATTCTAACCTCGCACCCGACATCGATCCGCGCCCCTGTCGCACAGGGCGCGGCAGAGGATCGGACGACGCGGATGGATATGCAGGTGCCGGCCCGGTCGGGGCGCGCGGCGAGCGAGCTGGAACAGCGCCGCCTGTGCAAGATCGCCTCCTCGCCGCACGCCTATGTCCGGGGCAGCACTGCGCATTTCTACGAGCTCATCGCCGCCATGCCGGCGGGATCCCTGCCGGAGGGGCCGCCGATCTGGATCTGCGGCGACGCGCATCTCGGCAATCTCGGCGCGGTGGCGGCCCCCGACGGGCGGATCGACATCCAGATCCGCGACCTCGACCAGACCCTGGTGTCGAACCCGGCCTTCGACCTCGTCCGGCTGTCCCTGTCGCTCGTCACCGCGGCGCTGAACGCGACCCTGCCGGGCATCGTCACCGCCCGGATGATGGACGCCATGGCGGTCGGCTACGCGGACGGGATCCTCGATCCGGATCAGGCCGAGCGGGGTGTCGCCGAATCCGAGATCGTCGCCACCACCCGGCGCCGGGCGCTCGGCCGGCGCTGGCGCCACCTGTCCCGGGAGCGTCTCAAGGGCAAGGATGCCCGCCTGCCGCGCGGCAACCGCTTCTTCGACTTGGACCCGGCCGAGCAGGAGGCGTTCGCGGCCCTGAGCCGCGACCCCGAGGTGCACCGGCTGGTCCTGGCGCTCGGCGGCGCCGAAGCCGGGGCGACGATCCGGCTGCTCGACGCCGCCTACTGGATCAAGGGCTGCAGCTCGCTCGGCCGTCTGCGCTATGCCGGGCTCGTGGAGATCTCCGGCGGCGCCCGCCCGCATCTCGCGCTCCTCGACGTGAAGGAGGCGGTGCCGTACCTCGCCCCGGCCGCCCCGGGGGCCGACATGCCCGCGGATGCGGCCGCCCGCGTCGTGGCCGGCGCCCGCGCCCTGTCGCCGAATCTGGGCGACCGGATGGTCGCCACCCATTTTCAGGGCACCCCGGTGACGGTCCGGGAGCTGATGCCGCAGGATCTCAAGATCGACGCCGAGCAGTTCTCCCGGAGCGAGGCCGTGCGGGTCTCCGGCCATCTCGCCGCCATCCTGGGCCGCGCCCACGGCCGACAAATGGGGGATGCCGACCGCCAGACCTGGAGCGACACCGTCCGCGCGCCGGGGCAGGGCGCCGACACCCCCGGCTGGCTCTGGTCCGCGGTCACCGACCTGATGGGCGCGCACCAGCGCGGCTACCTGGAGCATTGCCGCCGGATCGCCCGAGAGGACCTGGCGGCGTGATTGTTTGGGATTGGGCGGCCCGACCGCGTTGAACGCTGGCCCATCAACTCGACAATCTGTGCCGGTTTCCATCGCTACCGATTGTGCACGAAGGCCGGACCCGATCGCCTCTCCCCCCTCTGCGGGTTAGCGGCTTCACACATCCGGGTGGTTTTGAAGCAAGGCTCTGAAACACGACACGTTTTCCCCTCCCCCTTGTGGGGAGGGGTAGGGGTGGGGGTGGTGCAGGATCGAACGTTAAGGGTGCCTTCTGAGCCACCCCCACCTCCAACTCCTCCCCGCAAGGGGGAGGAGAGAGCGTCGCAAATCTCTCCGACGCACCCTCCCAACCCCACGACCGCAACCAGGCGGCCAAAAAATCCCGCCCGCACAGCATCGACGCAAAGCTGCTCGAACCCGGCGCCGGTTGACACCAAACCCGCCATCGCCAACACCTCGCGCCCGCCGCTTCCGGAGCGGCGAACCCGGGAAGACCTGTGACACGATGGCGGTGACGCGCACCTACCTCGACTTCGAGAAGCCGGTTGCCGAGCTGGAGGCCAAGCTCGAGGAATTGCGGGCGGTCGGCGAGCGCGACGGCGCCGTCTCGATCTCCGAAGAGGTCGGCCGGCTGGAGGCCAAGGCCGGCCAGGCCCTGGCCGAGATCTACGCGAGCCTCACGCCCTGGCAGAAGACCCAGGTGGCCCGCCACCCGCAGCGCCCGCATTTCGTGGATTACTGCGCCGGGCTGATCGCCGAATTCACGCCGCTCGCCGGCGACCGCAGCTTCGGCGAGGACGCCGCGATCCTGGGCGGCTTCGGCCGCTTCCGCGGGCGCCCGGTGCTGGTGCTCGGCCAGGAGAAGGGCGCCACCACCGAGGCGCGGCTGCGCCACAATTTCGGGATGGCCCGGCCCGAGGGCTACCGCAAGGCGGTCCGGCTGATGGAGACCGCCGACCGGTTCGGCCTGCCGGTGATCGCCTTCGTCGACACGGCCGGCGCCTATCCGGGCATCGAGGCCGAGGAGCGCGGCCAGGCCGAGGCCATCGCCCGCTCCACCGAGGCCTGCCTGGCGCTCGGCGTGCCCAACGTCGCCGTGGTGATCGGGGAGGGCGGCTCGGGCGGCGCCATTGCGCTCGCCACCGCCAACCGGGTGCTGATGCTGGAGCACGCGATCTACGGGGTGATCTCGCCCGAAGGTGCCGCCTCGATCCTGTGGCGCGACCAGGGCCGCGCCCACGAGGCCGCCACCGCCATGAAGATCACCGCCCAGGACCTGCTGCGGCTCGGCGTCATCGACGGCATCATCCCGGAGGCCACCGGCGGCGCGCATCGCGACCGCGAGGCGGCGATCCGGGGCGCAGGCGACGCCATCGCAGACGCGCTCGCCCAGTTCGAGGGCTTGAGCCCCGTGGAGATCCGCGACCGCCGCGCCGAAAAATTCCTCGCCATCGGCCGGACCCTGTGAGTCCGACGGCCGAAACGTTTGACGTTCGCGGCGTTCGGCGGTCGGCACGCGCGAATGCGCGTCGCCGCAGGCAAGCTTGCGCGGCCTGCGTACACTTGGCTGCGTGCGGCGGACCGCCCTGGAGGCGTCAGCCGCAAGGGCGAACGGTATGATGGCCCCGGGCGCGACGGGCGGCCTGCTGGGCGCCCTCGGGCGGCTCCTCGGGCGGCGCGACGCGCGCGAGCCGGGCGGGCACAACCACGTCTCGCTCGGCTGCAATTGCCAGATGGCGCACGTGCTCAAGACCCTGGACCTGCGTCACTGGTCCGGCCCGCTCGACTGGATCTTCTCCATGCCCGGCATGGTCCGGGACTGCCTGGATGACGATTTCGCCGCTCTCACCGACCGGGGCCAGCTCGAGAGCATCCCGGAGGCGGAGCGGCGCGGCCCCGATATCTGGCGCGGGCGCCACCGGCTCTACCGGGAGCGGCACGGGCTCGAATGCGTGTTCAACCACCACGACCCGGCGGCGAGCGAGGCGGATTACGCCTTCCTGACCGAGGGCGTGCGCCGCCTGCGCCAGGCCCTGGACACGCCCGGCACCCAGAACCGGCTGTGGATGATGACCCATCTGCACACGCCCCGGGAGACGGCCGAGGCGATCGACGACCTCCTCGGCCGCCGGGCGAGCCGCAACCACCTGACCTTCCTGCAGCTCCAGCCGGAGCATCCCGGGGTGGCGGTGGTGGAGGCCACCGACCTCCGGCCCACCTTGCGCTGGCTGACGATCCAGACCCGCTCGACCCCAGTCGGCCTGCGCCTTGCCGACCCGGCCGAGGACGCGCAGCTCGTGGCGATCATCCGCACCGAGGCGGCAAGGCGACCGATGGTGTTCGGCTGAGGGGGCGCCCGGTCTTCCCAAACCGCTGCCTCACCCCGCCTGAAACAACCGCGCCCCAACGAAATCCACGAAGGCGCGCAGCCGGGCCGACATGTGCCGCCCGGAGGGCCACAGGATCGAGAACTGGCCGGGATCTGTGAGGTACGGGTCTAGGATCCGGGTGAGGGCGCCCTCGCGCAGGGCCGACTCGGCCAGAAAGTCGGGCATGCAGCCGATGCCCAACCCGCCAATCGCGGCGGCGCGCAGGGCTTCCATGTTGTTGCAGGTGAGCGCGGTGGAGAGGCCTGCGGGCAGGGGCTCAGCGAGGGTCCAGTCCTGCAGCTTGCCGGAGCTGGGAAATCGGAAGCGCAGGGCCGCGTGCCCCACCAGCTCGGCCGGGCGCCGGGGCGTGCCGGCACGCTCCAGATAGGCCGGGGCAGCGCAAAGCACGAACCGGAACGGGCCGAGCCGCCGGGCCACCAGGCTCGAATCGACCAGGGTGCCGCTGCGGATCGCGGCGTCGACGCCGGCCTCCACCAGGTCGATCAGGCGATCGTTGAAATCGAGGTCCAGCTCGATCTCCGGATAGCGTCTCTGGAAGTCCGGCAGCACCGGTAGCAAGAAGCGGTAGCCGATGATCGGCAGGCTGATCCGCAGGATGCCGCGCGGCGCGAGCCGGCTCTGGGTGACCAGCGCCTCGGCCTCGCGAAGGTCGTCCAGGATCCCCCGGCAGCGCGCCTGGAGCAGGGCGCCCTCCTCCGTGAGCGAGACCCGCCGCGTCGTCCGATGGAACAGGCGCACGCCGAGTTCCGCTTCGAGCCGCGCCACGGCCTTGCCCACCGCCGAGGCCGACAGGCGCAGATCGCGCCCCGCCTCGACGAAGCTCAGCCGCTCCGCCGTCCGCACGAAGGCCGCGATATCGCCGAGGCTGTCCATGCCATGAGATTAGAGCGCATCGGTCCGGAATGACAGGACGAACGGCGCGATTAACGGTGACCACGCCGCAAGCGAAGGTGAGGCGTGGGTCCGAGGGCGACCTGCCGGGCTGGGTTTCGAACTCACGACATCGGCAGCAAGCCATTGAGACGCCGCGTTTTCCCCCGCCCCGCAAGGGGGCAGGAGAGCCCGTCGCGTCCAGCCATACGCGAAGCCCGCAGGAACGGAGCCGATCCATGCCCGACTCGCCACCTCCCGCCCACGCGGGCGACCCGCTGGTCCTGGGGGCGGTGTGCCTCGCCGCCTTGATCCTGCCGCTGAGCTTCTCGGCCGGGGCGGTGGCGACCCCGGCTATCGGGCGCGAGCTCGGCGGCTCGCCCGAGGCGCTGACCTGGATCACGAACGGCTTCATGCTAACCTTCGGCAGCCTGCTGATGGCGGCCGGGACCCTGGCCGACCGCTACGGCCGCCGGCGCGTCTTCACGGTGGGTGTCGCGATCGTCACCGGGTTTTCCCTGGCGCTTGGCCTCGCGCCTTCGGTCTGGCTGATCGACCTGCTGCGGGCCGGGCAGGGCGTCGGCGCTGCGGCGGCGCTGGCAGGCGGCACCGCCGCCCTGGCCCAGGAATTCGATGGCCACGGCCGCACCCGGGCCTTCAGCCTGCTCGGGACCACCTTCGGCATCGGCCTGGCCTTCGGGCCGATCGTCACCGGCGCCCTGATCGTCGGCACCGGTTGGCGCGCGATCTTTTGGGTGGGGGCGCTGGTGGGCAGCGCCGCGCTCGTGCTCGGACCGCCGCGGATGCGCGAGACCCGCGACCCGCAAGCCCGCAGCCTCGATTGGCCCGGGACGGTGAGCTTCACCGCCATGCTCACAACCCTGACGGTGGCGGTGATCGAGGCGCCGGGCCTCGGCTGGCATAGCCTGGCGCTGGGCGGGCTGCTCGCCGCCGCCGCGCTGCTCCTCGCAGCCTTCGCAATCATCGAGACCCGCGCCGCCCGGCCGATGCTCGACCTCCGCCTGTTCCGCTACCGGCGCTTCGTCGGCGTGCAGATGCTGCCGGTGGCGACCTGCGCGGGCTTCGTCGTGCTGCTGGTGCTCCTGCCCCTGCGCTTCATCGGCATCGAGGGCCGGAGCGAGATGGAGGCCGGGCTGCTGATGCTGGCGCTCTCGGCGCCGATGCTGGTCGTCCCGATGCTGGCCGCCGCGCTGGTAAGGCGCGTCCCGCCCGGCCTGCTTTCGGGCTTCGGCCTGCTGGTGGCGGCAATCGGCCTCGTCTGGCTGGGCTTCACCGAGATCGGCAGCCGCGCGGTGCTGGCGCCGATGCTGCTCATCGGCCTCGGCAGCGGCCTGCCCTGGGGCCTGATGGACGGCTTGTCGGTCGCCGTCGTACCCCAGGAGCGCGCCGGCATGGCGGCGGGCATCTTCGGAACGGTCCGGGTCGCCGGCGAGGGCGTGGCGCTCGCCCTGGTCAGCGCAGCGCTCGCCGGCTTGGTCGCGGCCGAGCTGCGCCGGATCCCGGGCCTGCCCGACGCATCCCTCGCGCAGGCGGGCCAGCGCCTGGCGGTGGGAAACCCGGACGGCGCCCGGGCGCTGCTGCCGGGTCTCGACGCGGCCACCCTGTCCCAGGCCTACCAGGCGGCCTTCACCACCCTGTCCTGGACCCTGGCCGCCGTGACGGCCGCCTGCGCCGTGGCGGTGCTCGGTCTGCTCGCGGCGCCAAGGGACGAATCGGCCGACATTGGCGTGACGGGTGGTGCGGGTTCCTGAAGCCGTCGCTCAGCTCCCACGCATCCGCTCCGCCAAAAAGTCGACCAGCACCCGCACCCGGGCCGGCAGGCCTGCGCCGCCCACGAACACCGCGTGGATCGCCTCGCGGTCCTGGGGGTTGAACGGCTCCAGGAGCGGCACCAGCCGGCCGGCGGCGAGGTCGTCGGCGATGTGGAAGGTCCCGACCCGGGTGATGCCGACGCCGCCGAGGGCGAGCTGCACCAGGGTCTCGCCGTTGTTGGCCGCGATCGTGCCGCGCACCGGCAGGATGAAGTCGCGCCCCGCTTCGCGGAACGGCCAGCCGGGCTCGCTCCGGCGGAAGGTGAAGTCCAGGCAGTTGTGCTCGGCGAGGTCGGCCGGGCGGCGCGGGGTCCCGGCCCGGTCGAGATAGGCGGGGGCGGCCACCACGGTCCTTCCGGTCTCGCCAAGCCGCCGGGCGGTGAGCGGGCTGTCGGCCAGGGGGCCGAACCGGATGCCGATATCGGCCCGCCCGCCGAGCACGTCGGCGATCTCGTCGCTCAGGTCGATCTCGACCACGATGCCGGGATGGCGGGCCGCGAACGCCCCGAGCAGCGGCACGATCACCAGCCGGCCATGGGCGGTGGCGGCGCTGACCCGGACGCGCCCGCGCGGGCAGCCCCGGTCGGACAGCGCGGTCTCGGTCTCCGCGAGATCGGCCAGGATGCGCCGTGCCGCGCGCCCGTAGGTCTCGCCCTCGGCGGTGAGGCGCAGGGTCCGGGTCGTCCGGACGAGGAGTTGCACGCCGAGGCGCGCCTCGATCCGGGCGACGACCCGGCTCACCGCCGAGGGCGTCAGCCCGAGCCGGCGCGCCGCCCCCGACAGGCTGCCGGCCTCCGCCACCGCCACGAACACGGCCATGTCCCCGGCGCGGTCGGCCCTGTCGCGCAGCATTCGTGCCTCCGACGCACAGATCTTGGTCCCACGCGTGGACTACTCCCCGCACGCCGAATCCGCCACGTGCGGTTCCGGAACAACCGGAGAGCCCTCATGGCGATCAATCCTCCCCTGCTGGCCCTGGCGGTCGGCGCCTTCGGCATCGGCGTCACGGAATTCACCCCGATGGGCATGCTGCCGCTCATCGCCGGGGATCTCGGCGTCTCGATTCCCGCGGCCGGCCTCGTGGTCAGCGCCTACGCGCTGGGGGTGCTGGTCGGCGCGCCGCTGATGACCCTCGCCTCGGTGCGCATACCCCGCCGCCGGCTGCTGGTCGGGCTGATGGCGATCTTCACCCTCGGCAACCTTCTGGCCGCCATCTCGGACAGCTACGCCATGCTTGTCGTGGCACGCCTCGTCACGGCGCTGAACCACGGGGCGTTCTTCGGGATCGGCTCGGTGGTTGCCGCCGGGATCGTGCAGCCGGAGCGCCGGGCCGCCGCGGTGGCGTCGATGTTCTCCGGGCTCGCGATCGCGACGATCGGCGGTGTGCCGCTCGCCGCCTGGATCGGCGAGATCCTGGGCTGGCGCGCGGCGTTCTGGGGCATCGCGGCCATCGGCGCGGTCGCCATGCTGGCCCTGCGCCTGGCTTTGCCCGAGCTGAAGGCCGATCCCGTAGCCGACCTGCGGGCGGAGGTACGCGCGCTCGGCCACGGGCCGGTACTCGCCGCCCTGGCGCTCACCGTTGTGGGCTTCAGCGCGATGTTCACGCTGTTCACCTACGTCGTGCCGATCCTGCGGATCGAGACCGGCGCGACGAGCCTGTTCGTGACGGCGATGCTGGTGCTCTTCGGGATCGGCCTCACCATCGGCAACTGGCTGGGGGGCCGCCTCGCCGACCGCTCGGTGGACGGCACGATCATCGGCTCCCTGGCAGCCCAGATCGCCATCCTGGTGCTGTTCGCCTGGGGCATGCACGGGGAGGCGCCGGCCGCGGTGCTGATCGTCCTCTGGGGCGTTGCGAGCTTCGCCATCGTGCCCCCGCTCCAGATGCGGGTCATGGATGAAGCCCGCGCGGCGCCCAACCTCGCATCGGCGATGAATATCGGCGCGTTCAACCTCGGCAACGCCATCGGGGCGGCTGTGGGCGGCGGCGTGATCGATGCCGGGCTCGGCTACAGAACGGTGCCGCTCGCGGGCGCCGCCATGGCGGCGCTGGGGCTCGCCTTCCTGCTGTGGCTGCGCCGGGACGGACGGGTGCGGGCCACCCCGGCGGCGAGCTGCGGATAACGGATTCGGTCCGTCGGCCTTGGCCGCAAGAGCCTGAACCACCACGCTTTCCCTCCCCCCTTTGCGGGGGAGGGTGGCCCCCGAAGGGGGTCGGGAGAGGGGAGCGCCGTTTCCGGACAGGGCGCGACGAGCGCGAGATCCTGAACCGTCGCGCTGCCCCTCTCCCGACCCGGCCTGACGGCCGGCCCACCCTCCCCCGCAGAGGGGGGGAGGGAGCGCGCGCATGTTCGCCGCGGCCCTCATCCCCATCCCGCGAAGACGGGTGAACTGCGTCGTATCCACCGCTCAGAGCCGTGCAGTGTTGCGTCCGGGCGCTTGCGGTAACAAAGGCGCAAGCTTAACGAGCCTATTGGGTTGGGGAGTGGCCCCCGAGGTCGGCTATCAAAAGGCCGCCGGGGGCACGAAGACGACGAGGTTCCCCATGACGGCGCGTCTCGCGACTGCGCGACTGCTGGCGGCCGCTTCCCTGCTGGCTCTGGCGCTGGCCGGCTGCCAGGACGGTTCCGGGATCAACGGGCCGACCGCGCGCAGCATCGCGCCGATCGCCCCCCAGACGCTCGCCCTGATGCAGTCCAAGGGCATGCAGCAATCCGACCCGATCCTGATCCGCGCCTACAAGAAGGAAGCGGAGATGGAGGTCTGGAAGCGCGGCAGCGACGGTCGCTACGCCCTGCTGAAGACCTACCCGATCTGCCGCTGGTCCGGCCAGCTCGGGCCGAAGGTCCGCGAGGGCGACCGGCAGGCGCCGGAGGGGTTCTACACGATCACCCCGGGCCTGATGAACCCGAACTCGTCGTACTACCTCTCGTTCGATACCGGCTTCCCGAATGCCGTCGACCGGGCCAACGGCCGCACCGGCCGCTACCTGATGGTCCACGGCACCTGCTCGTCGGCGGGCTGCTTCGCCATGACCGATGCCACCATCGCGGAGATCTACGCGGTGGCGCGCGAGGCGTTCATCGGCGGCCAGCGCAGCTTCCAGTTCCAGTCCTACCCGTTCCGGATGACGGCCCAGAACATGGCCAAGTTCCGCAACGACCCGAACATGCCGTTCTGGCAGAATCTCAAGGAGGGCTCGGACTATTTCGAGGCCCTGCGCGAGGAGCCGAAGGTCGGCCAGTGCGGCACCCGATACGTGTTCGGCGGCTCGGACGCGGCGGCCGGCGCGTGCAAGCCGCGGGTCGACCCGCAGGTGGCCGAGAAGCGCGCGCACGACGAGCGCGAGGTGGCGGAGCTCGTCGCCAAGGGCACCCCGGCGGTGCGGGTGGTCTATCAGGATGGCGGCCAGAACCCGGTGTTCCGCCCGCCCGCCAACACCAGCGCCTTCGCGAGTCTGGGCGGCACCGAGACGGTGCTGCCCTACGACGCGAAGGAGTTCGGCCGGCACAATCTCGGCGACGTCAGCCGCCCCGAGACCCTGGCGGCCGGGCCGGAGGAGATCGAGATCGGTCCGAAGGTGCAGCCGACCCTGATGGCCGCCGCCGCGCCGGCGTCCGCCAAGGCGACCGCGAAGGCCGGCCGGGGACAGCAGAAGCCCGCCGCCACGACCCTCATGGCGAATCGGTCCGAGCCGGAGCTTCGGGTCGAGACCACCGCATCGGTCGGCGAGAAGCCGGCCCGGATCGCCGTGGCCGATGCCGACGGCGATCCGAGCAGCTACCAGAAGCTTCTGGGCACGCTGTTCGACAAGGAGAAGCCGGCCCCCGCCACCCCGGCGGTGGATGCCACTGTGGTGCCCGAGCCGGTCAAGCTCGCGCACGCGGCCGAGAAGGTCGCCCCGAAGGCGGCGGCCAAGCCGCATGCGGTGAAGACCGCCAAGGTCGAGGCCAAGGCCGAAACCAAGCCCGACGTGAAGCCCGCCCTGCGCAAAGGCGAGCCGGACGCCAAGGCCAAGCCGTAGGGCTTCAGACCAGCGGCCGGTCGCGGTTCATCAGCCACAGGGCGTGGACCGTGCCGGGCAGCCAGCCGAGCACCCAGAGCAGGATGTTCAGCAGGAACTGCACGCCGAAGCCGGTGGTGACGAGCACCGCCACCGGCGGGATGAAGATCGCGAGCAGGATACGGACGAGGGTCGACACGGGCACTCCGGGGCTCAGAACCTGAGGGATCCCGGCTCAAACGAAGCGCGCCCGTGTCCGTTCCCGTGGGGGTGCCGTGCGGCTTAGGCCGCCCTGCCCGTCATTCCGGGGCCGCGCCGCGGAGCCCGGAATCCAGATCCGCCACGGCGTCCGAAAGAGATCGGAGTTCTGCTGCTCGATCCTGCAATCGCGGAGTTTCTGGATTCCGGGCTCACCTGCGGCGCCCCGGGATGACGGGTCGGCATCGGTCTGCCTTCTTGAGGAACGAGACTACGCTCAGCGTGCCGGCGAAGGAGGACGATTCCAACCCGTGTCACCCGCTGCGGCGAGGGGAAGGGGAGTTCGAAGGGCTGGGTGGACGGGGCGTCGATCTCGGACAGGGCGCCCGCGAGGATCACCGGCATCCGGAGCAGCGCACATGCACGAAGCAGCCGTGCGGACGGCTCCGGAATGCTGGCAGGCACGCGGTTGCTTCGCTGCACGCGCAATGACGGGCAGGGCGCAGTGAGCGCCGCGCCCCCCGAAAAGAAATCAGTTCTTCGTCGGCGGCGTCGTCGCGCCGGGGACGTTGATCGCCTGCTTCTCCGGGTTCTTCACCTGGCTGTAGGCGACGTTGGAGAAGGTGCCGATCACCGCGGGCCAGCTCGGGTTGGCGTATTGCGGGTCGTCGCGGCCGACCTTGCAGAAGGCCGTGGTCAGGGCGTTCACCACATCGTCGTCGTTGGCGCCCGTGTTGGCGGCCTTCACCTGGGGCACCAGGCGGACCAGCGTCGGCACGAAATCCTGCTGCTTCAGCCCGGTCAGCGTCGCCGAGACGCCGATCTGGTAGAAGGCGGCCTTGAGCTTGTCCTGCTCGATCTCGGCGCAGGGGGCCGTGCCGGACAGCATGGTCTTGGTGGCGGCCCGGGCCGCGGAGGCCTTGTCGCCGGTCACCGGCGGCGCCTTGTTGCCCCAGGAATTGCGGATGTAGTCGGTGACGTTCCGCACCTCGACATCGGTCATCTGCTGGCCGATCGCCACCATCGGCGCGAGGCCGCTCTGGGCGGCCAGACCGCCATAGATCACCCGCAGCACCGTCTCGGGGCCGTCCGACATCACCGAGGTGTTGCCCGCGAGCGCCGGCACCGCGCCCTCGATGCCCTTGCCGTCGGGCTGGTGGCAGGAGGAGCAGTAGGTCAGGTAGGTGGAGGCGCCGGGGGCACCGGGGGTGTCGAAGGCGGCGAGATCCTTCGGCTTGTAGGTCTGCTTGGCCGGGACCGTGCGCAGGTAGGCGACCATCGCCTTGAGGTCCTCCTCCTTCACCTTGGAGAGGGATTCCATGATGGTCTGGCGCATCGGGCCGGCGGCGACGCCGGGGCGGTCGCCCGGGGCGGTGCCGGTCTTGAGGTAGGTCACCACCTGCTCGTCGGTCCAGGCGCCGATGCCCTGGTGGCCGTCCGGGGTGATGTTGGGGGCGTACCAGCCGTCGATCACGCCGCCGCCGAAGCGGCCCGCGAAGCTCGAATTGCCGACGAGCTTGTTCTCGTTGTGGCACATGGCGCAGTGGCCCAGGCCCTCGACCAGATAGGCGCCGCGATTCACCTCGGCGCTGGCATTCGGGTCGGGCTTGAAGCGCTCGTCCGTGAAGAAGGCGGTCCGCCACGTCACCAGCGCGGTGCGGACGCTGAACGGGAACGGGATCTGGCTCTCCTGGCGCTTCTCGTTCACCGCCGGGACCGATTGCAGGTAGGCCCAGATCGCCTTGGTGTCGTCGTCGGTGACCTTGGTGAACCAGCCGAACGGGAAGGCCGGGTAGAGATAGCCGACGTTCTTGCTGTAGCCGTGCCGGAACGCCTTATCGAAATCCTCGTAGCTCCAGTTGCCGAGCCCGGTCTCCTTGTCGGGGGTCAGGTTGGGGGTCATGATCACCCCGAACGGCATGTTGAGCGCGTAATTGCCGGCCAGGAACTTGCCGCCCGGGGCGGTGTGGCAGGCGGCGCAATCGCCCATGGTCACGAGGTACTTGCCGCGCTCGACCGGGTCGGACGCGTCCTGCGCCAGGGCCGGGAACGCGAGCAGCAGGCCCGCCAGGATCGGGGCGGACGATGCTCTAAGGTTTTGCGCAGGCATCATCTTTTTCCGAAGGCCGGGGATTACCTTCCGGGATGATGCTCTAAGCTGCATGACCACATCTCCCGGGTTGCGTTTATAGTTGTTACAAGGTGACACCGCGCGTGAACGCGTCCGTTTGCGGCGTTGTTCCGGCGGGCGGGGGGCTGCGGCGTTGCGTCCGAGCGGCGCGCAGGCGCAACGTCAGATCCGCCAGATGGGCCAGAAGCCCCGCGAGCATCCATCCGGCGACCACCGGCCAGACGGCCCCGGTGAGGGCGGCGCGCAGGGCCAGCATCAGGGCCGCCCCGGAGGCGAGGTTGGCCAGGAGCGGCGCCCGGGCCAGGCCCCGGCTCCGGGCCAGCCAGGCGAGCAGCAGCGCCTCGGCCGCGACTAGCACCAGGATCGCGTCGACAATCCGGCCCGAGGCGAACAGCGCCTCCATCAGGCCAGCCCCCGGAACGGCGCGTTGAGCCGCACGATCCGGAGGTTCAGGCAGGCGGCGACGCTGACCCAGGCGAGATAGGGCAGGTTCATCAGCCCGGCCGCGATCGAGACCCGGCCGGTGACCAGCACCAGCACGGCGATCGACAGCCACAGGGCCGCGACCTCGGCCAGCGCCCAGTCGGGCCGGCGGAACCGGAAGAACAGCACGCTCCAGGCGATGTTGAGCACGCCGTTCACCGCGTAGGCGGCGACCAGCAGCAGCCGGGCGGTGGGATCGGGATCGCGGTTCCAGACCATCACGGCGGCGATGGTGGTGAGCAGGAAGATGGTGGTCCAGACCGGCCCGAACGCCCAGTCCGGCGGCTTCCAGGACGGGAACCGCAGGTGCCGGTACCAGCCATCCGTCTTGGTCGCGACGGCGCCCGCGACCGCGACCAGGATCGCCGCCACGGCGGCCACGGCCGGCGGCCCCCAGCCCTCGGACCCCAAAAGAGTCACGGGGAGACCCAGCGGAACAGGTGGGCGAGGTCCTTGAAGAAGATCCGCGCGTGGGCGGCGGGTTTCGCCCGGACCAGCTCCTTGTTCATGTAGCTGTCCCAGGTGAGCTGCTGGACGTCCTTGTCCCGGCAGATCGAGACGAAGCGTTCGCGCAGGCCGTCGCTGCGGTACCAGACCCACTGCATGATCCCGAGGATCCAGAACACGCGGCCGTGCAGCTTCATGAACTGTTTCCGCGCGCCCGCGAGCGCCCGGACATCCCCGGTGGCCAGGAAGCTCTTGGCCGCCTCCGCCGAGAGCTGGCCGCCGAGCATCGCGTAGTAGATGCCCTCGCCGGAGGCCGGGGCGACGACGCCGGCGGCGTCGCCCGCCAGCAGCACGTCGCGGCCGTTGTCCCAGCGCTTGAGGGGCTTCAGCGGCAGGGGCGCGCCCTCCCGCCGGATGGTCTCGGCGCCGTCGAGGCCGGTGGCGACCCGCAGCGCCCGGATCGAGGAGCGCAGGGAAAACCCCTTCTTGGCGCTGCCGGTGCCGATGCTGGCGGTGTCCCCGTGCGGGAAGATCCAGCTGTAGAAATCCGGCGAGTGCCGGCCCTGGTAATAGACGTCGCAGCGGGCAGCATCGACCGCGCCGCCGCCCGGCGCATCGGGGGCCGGCACCCGGACGATCTCGTGATAGGCGAAGACCTGCTTCATCCGGTCGTGGCCCGGCACCTCGGCCCGGCCCACCGGCGAGCAGGCCCCGTCGGCGCCGATCACCAGCCGCGCCCGGACCGTGTAGCGGGCCTGGGCCTCGCCCTTGCCGGTGGTGAAGTGGACCAGCGTCGAGCCGTCATCCGTCCGGGTGATCTTGTCATACGCCGCTTCGCGCAGGTCGGCGCCGGCCTCCTCGGCGCGGGTGCGCAGCCAGGGGTCGAAATGCTGGCGGTCGACCATGCCGACGAAGCCCTCGCCCACCGGCATGTCCACGGCCTTGCCGCTCGGCGCCACCATCCGGGCGGAGCGAATCTTTGCGACCAGCAGCGCGTCGGGAATCGCGAAGTCGCGGATCAGCCGGGGCGGGATCGCGCCGCCGCAGGGCTTGATCCGCCCGGGCTTGTCGAGGAGCAGCACCGCGTGCCCGGCCCGGGCCAGCTCGGTCGCCGCCGTGGCCCCCGCGGGACCGCCGCCGACCACAACGACGTCGTAGGAAACGTCGGCACCGCGCATTTTCCCCTCCCCCTTGCGGGGAGGGGTCAGGGGTGGGGGTGGTGCAAGATCGAACGTTACGGTGCCTTCTGAGCCATCCCCACCTCCAGCGCCTCCCCGCAAGGGGGAGGAGAGCGCGTCGCGGCCTTCACCACCATCAACCAACCGAGCCATCACGTCACCTCGCGCCGAGGATGGGATTGAGCGGGATCGTGCCCCGAGCGGAAGCCCGGACGGGCTCGAGCCGCAGGGCCAGGACCACCGCGACGAGGAACAGAACCCCCTCGGCGGCGAAGACGGCGGCGTAGGCCTGGACCGGCTCGGCCGTGACGAGCCGCACCGCATCCACGGCGGCCGCCCCCAGGAAGCCGCCGGCCCCGAAGGCGATGCCCTGGGCCGCGCCCCAGACGCCCATGCGGGTGCCGCGCTCGCGGGCGTCGCCGCGGCCGGCGAGCGCCATCATCGAGCCGATGGCGGCGACCGCGTAGGCGCCGTTGGCGACACCGAGCGCGAACACCACCGGCCGCAGGGGCAGGACGTCGCCGCCGGCGGCCAGCGCGAACAGGGCGGCGGCCGAGCCGGCGCAGCCCAGCGCGATCCAGAGCCGGAGGGAGGCGAGGGGGGTGCCGCGGGCCGCCAGCGTCACGCCCGCCACCAGCAGCATCCCGGCGAGCACCCCGCCATGCTGGAGCCCGGCGAGCTTGGTGGTCGCCCCCGGGCTCATGGCGAAGACCAGACCGGCATAGGGTTCCAGGATCAGCTCCTGGGCGCTGTAGGCCAGCATCGACACGAACACGAAGATCGTGAAGGTCCGGGCCACCGGATCTGCGAGCACCTGGGCCAGCACCGTGAAGAACGGTTTTTTGGCCGCTTCGGGCTCCGGCACCCGCACCGGCAGGCGCCGCTCGACCCCGAGGAGCGCCAGCACGGCGACCGTGAAGGCGATGGCCGAGACGGTGCCCGAGACCGCGACGAGGCGCAGGCCCGAGAACGGATCCAGAAAGTGCCCGGCCAGCGGCGCCGTCAGGGCGAAGCCCAGGATCATCATCACCCAGACGATGGTGGCGGCCGCCCCGCGCCGGGCCGGCGCGACGCCCCCCGAGAGCAGAACGAGCAAGGACGTCCCGGCGGCCCCGGCGCCGATCCCGACGCACAGGAACGACAGGGCCGCCAGCGCGAGGCCGAGCGCGAGGTCGGTGGCGGCGAGCGCCGTGCCGCAGGCCGCCCCGAACCCGCCGAGGCAGAGCGCGGCCATGCCGCCGACGATCCAGGGGGTGCGCGTCCCGCTCCGGTCCGAGCCGTAGCCCCAGCGCGGGCGCAGCACCTGCGCGGCGTAGTGCAGGGCGACCAGGAACCCCGGCACCAGGGCGGGGAGCGCCAGCTCCACCACCATCACCCGGTTGAGGGTGGCCGTCATCAGCACGACGACGCTGCCCAGAGCGGTCTGGACCAGGCCGAGCCGGACGATCTGGGGCCAGCCCAACGTCGGCTCACCCGCGCCCGCTTTCCCCTCCCCCTTGCGGGGAGGGGTCAGGGGTGGGGGTGGTTCCGGATGGGGCGCAGCGGTGCCTTCTGAGCCACCCCCACCTCCAACTCCTCCCCGCAAGGGGGAGGAGAGCGCGTCGCGTTCCGTGCCGACCATACGGTGATCAACATCGAACGCCGCAACCGCGACACGCTCCCTATCCCGTGTGGGAGAGGGGACCCGCACCGCATCCGGCACCGTCGTGGAGGCAGAGCTCGAACCCGATTCGCGCATCACGCCCCTCCCACCAGCGGCCGCAGGGCGAAGGCGGCGACCAGCATGCCGAGCACGTAGAGGGTCGTGCCGGTGCCGTTGTACCAGGCCGCGCGCTCACGCGGGCTCTTGAGAAACCGGACCATCAGGGCGAGCTGGCCCGCCAGCAGGGCGGCCACCAGGGCGGCGTGGCCATGGCGCTCCCAGGCGAGCAGCAGGCCGATCACCACCACCTGCGGCACCGCCATGACCAGGCAGGCGAAGCGGGCGGCCCGGTCCGAGCCCATCTGCACCGGCAGGGACAGGAGCCCCATGCGCCGGTCGCCCTCCACGGACTTGAAATCGTTGAGGGTCATGATGCCGTGGGCGCCGATGGAATAGAGCAGGGCGACGAGCAGGACCCGCCGGTCGGGCAGGGCGGCGGCCATCACGGCGGCGCCGGTGAACCAGGGCAGGCCCTCGTAGCAGAGCCCGACCGCGGCGTTCCCCCACCAGCCATTCTTCTTCAGGCGCAGGGGCGGGGCCGAGTAGATCCAGGCGAGCACCAGCCCGAACAAGGCGGCGCCCAGGATCCAGGGACCCAGCGCCGCGGCGACCAGCAGCGACAGCAGCGTCCAGCCCAGCGCCAGGTAGAGGCCCCAGCGTCCGGGGATGCGCCCGGAGGGGATCGGCCGGCCCGGCTCGTTGATCGCGTCGACATGCCGGTCGAACCAATCGTTGGTGGCCTGGCTGGTGGCGCAGACCAGAGGCCCGGCCAGCACGACGCCGGCGGCGATGACCGGCCATTGCCCGTGGGCCGGCTGGCCGGACGAGATCACGCCGCAGGCGAACGCCCACATCGGCGCGAACCAGGTGATCGGCTTGAGAAGCTCGACAACGGCGCTCGGGGCGGGCGTGGTAGCCATGCAGGCACGCTACCGGGGCGGCTCCGCGTGTCAAGCTAGATTTACACTCGGCCGAAACATGTCGCTGCCGGTTGGCGAACAAACGTGACCGTGGCCCGCCAAATACATAATCCAATACCAGTGCCACCCGGACACGATCGCGTCAGGCGCAGGGCCGATTCGGCGACGGATCGCGGCGGTCCAGCCCAGCCTTCGAAGAGTATGCGACGGGACACGGTGCCAAGTCTTCGCCGGATCCCGGAGGTCGGTGCCCGCCGAACGCCGCATCGTCGTCGGATCGTCCGGCCAGCCCCCTGCCGCGCCCGCTCATCGCGGTCCCGGCCCGGGTCGTTGCCCCCCGCGGGCCCCAGATGCTTTGCCGGCTCATAATGACCGCGGAGGCCCCAGATCCCGGATATGCCGGGTCCTGCCTCATCACGCGGCGCCCGCATCGGCGGGCCTCGACGACACCGTCCAGCCAGCCGTGCGATCCCCGGGGGTCGCCTTCGAGGCCGCCGCTGCGCTCCGGCGCCTCCGGATGCGGGCAGGGGTCGGCAGACCCCGCCCTGCTCACGGCATCATCGCCCCGGGCTGAAGCCCCAGGGCCGAAAACCCGAACCAACTCAATCGTCTTCGCCGGGACTGTCGAGGTCGCCGACGCCGTAGCGGCGCATCTTGGCGTAGAGGCCTTGGCGGCTGAGGCCGAGCATCTCGGCGGCCGAGGCGCGGTTGTCCCGGGTGATCCGCAGGGCCGCCTCGATGCAGAGTTTTTCGATCAGGTCCGTGGTCTCGCGGACCAGCGTCTTCATCGAGACCCGGCCGACCAGCTCGGCCATCTGCTCCACCGAGCGCGGCACGTCGCGGCTGCCGGCGAGCCGCCCCTCCGGGATCCGCCGGGGGGCGGAGCGGATCGCGAAGCCCAGGCAGGGACGCGCCCCCGGCACCGAGACGGCGGCGACCTCGACATCCTCGACGCCGCCATAGGTCCCGCGGATCACGGTGGCGAAGCGGCGCACGGAGCCGTGGTCGACCAGGCTGGCGAACAAGGCCTGCGCCTCGGTATCCTCGCGACCGAGCCATTGGTCGAGGGGCCGGCCCCGGGCCTGGCTCTCCGTGGCGAGCTGCGCCAGCTCCAGGAAGGCGGCGTTGGCCATCAGGACCCGGCGGGTGGAATCCGTGACGACGAAGCCCTCGGGCATCGCCTCGATCACCGCCCGGGTCGGCGCCTCCTGATCGTGGCCGGCCTCGGCGGCGGCCGGATCGGCCACGAGCCGCATCAGCGCACTCGGCCCGCCCTCGCCGCGGAACAGGGAGACCGCGACGGTGACCTCGCCCCGCCCGTGTTGCAGGGCGGCACGGACCTCGCCGGCCTGACCAGTCGCCCGCAGGGCGGCGAACTGCGCCTCCAGGGAGCGGACGCTGCCGGCATCGAACAGGTCGACGGCGTCCTGCCCGGTCAGGCGCTTGGCCGGGCGCCCGAGCAGGCGCGCGGCGGACGGGTTCGCCTCCGCGACCCGCCGCGTTCCGGCATCGACCACCAGCACCGGCTCGCCGGAGATCTGGAACAGCAGCCGGTAGCGGGTCTCGGCGGCGCGCAGGCGGTCGTAATCACGCTCCAGAGCCTGCTGGGCATCGGTGAGCCGCCGCTGCAGCGCGGCCACAGCCCGCATGTCGCGGCCCAGGATGACGATCGGACCGCCCTCGCCGGAGCGGATCGAGGCGTAGCGGATCGGCAGGTCGATGCCGCTGGGGGAGGGGTGGTTGATCTGGCGCCAGCGGGTGATGCCGTCGGGCCGGGCGTCACGCAGCAGGGCGTCGACCTTGGGCCGGCTCTCGATGGTCACGGTATCGATCCAGCGGCGCCCGAGCCAGCCGTGGATGT
Organism: Methylobacterium sp. J-001; assembly: GCF_022829565.1. NCBI lineage: Bacteria > Pseudomonadati > Pseudomonadota > Alphaproteobacteria > Hyphomicrobiales > Methylobacteriaceae > Methylobacterium > Methylobacterium sp. J-001. Next base: position 44,822 of record NZ_JAKSYN010000089.1, on the reverse strand, counting down.
TCTCCGCATCGAGATCGGCGGCGGCGGTCGCATCGCGAATCACCCCGTCGGCGTCGACCACCAGGGACAGGTCGGCCGACGCCGCGACAAGACGCCCGACCGCCTCGCCATCGAGGTGGTCGGCCACCTGGAGCAGTGCCGGAGGTGGCGACTGCGGGGTGGGGTGAGGCTGGGGCGTCACGGTCACCGTATTGTGATAGTTGATGTGGCAGCCCTTTCAGCAGGCCAGGGCGCGTCTGTCCAGCAACGCTTCGGCTGTGGCCGGCGCGAGGCATCCGTCCGGGGCGCAGGCATCGGCGCCGACGATGCCCGCCTCGCCGCCGTAGCGGGCGAAGTACGGGCCACCGACGATCACCCGGACCTCCGGGTTGCTGGAGGCGCGCCGGACATCCGTCACCGTGCCCGACAGGGCCGGCAGGAACACGTCGCAGGACAGTGACAGGCCGACGACGTCGAACCATTCGGTCCGCAGCAGGGACAGGGGATCGACCTCGGGGCCGGGGACCGCCGTGGTCACGTCCCAGCCGGCCTCGCGGAAGAAGCTCGCGACGATCGACAGGCCGAAATGATGGGTCTCGCCCGGGCAGGGCAGCAGCAGCACGCTGCGGCCGTTGGCCGGCACCGTGTCGTCCTCGAGCTGCGCGCAGAGGCGCCGGCTCACGGCCTGGAGCCGGCCGAGCCCCTCGGTCACGGCGAGGAAATCGCAGGCGTCGTCCTCCCAGAGCTCGCCGAGATGGCGCGCCGCCGGGGCGAGCAGGTCGAGGAGCAGGCGCGGCAGCGGCAGCCCGCCCTCGCGCAGGGCGGAGACCTGGCCGTCCAGGTCGATCGGTCCGGGGGCCAGCAGGAGCGCGCTGAAGGCGGCGATCTCGTCCGGGCTCGGCGCCCGGTCGGCCTGGGCACGGCGCCCGGCGGGCCGGTGGGCCAGCATCAGCCGGGGCAGGATCTCCGCCTCGACCAAGCGGGCCAGGGCGTCCGGCACCGCTTTGTCGTCCGCAGCGGAGCGCGGAATCGCCTGGTGGCGGACCCGCGGCCCGTCCCCGAAGGCCGAGCGGCCGTCACCCATCGCGCCGCAGCCACCGGCGATCGGCCCGGGGTCCAGACGCTCACCGAAATGCCTCCAGTCTCCCATCGGCATCCCTCCCAGAAGCGGCCCCGGCCCGAATGGACCGGCGGTTCCGCATACGTGTTCGAGTCCGGCGTTCCCCGCCTGTCTACTCACGTCTTCGTCGTCGCCGATCCTCGGATCACACCGGCCAAGACCCCGAAAAGCCCAACCGGTGTTAGGAACGATACCCGAGCCGTCGATCTTGGCAATGACTTGGAACAAAGAAAATATGTCAAACGCCGTGTCACCTCGTTCGAGCGTCAAGCGCACTTGACACTTTTGGGGCTGCGGCCCTAGCCTCTGCCAACGACGACGTCCCTGGACGGCGCCGAGCACAGGGGAGCGGATGCATGGGTCCCGGGGACCAGCCAGCACGACCGCTCTACACGCCTGCCGAGCGGCAGCGGCGTGATGCCTCGCCCTGGACCCTGGTGCAGGGTGTGCTGGCCCCGGTGCAGTTCCTGATCTTCCTGGTGAGCCTGGCGCTGGTGCTGCGGGCACTCGCCACCGGTCAGGGCCAGGAGGCCGCCGAGGCCTCCGTGGTGGTCAAGACCCTGGCGCTCTACGCCATCATGATCACGGGCTCGATCTGGGAGAAGGCCGTATTCGGCCGCTGGCTGTTCGCCCCGGCCTTCTACTGGGAGGACGTGGTCAGCATGCTGGTGCTGGCGCTCCACACCGCCTACCTCGCCGCCCTCGGCACCAGCGCCCTCGGCAATCAGGCCCTGCTGATCCTCGCGCTGGCGGCCTACGCGACCTACGTGATCAATGCCGGGCAGTTCCTGCTCAAGCTCCGAGCCGCCCGCCTGGAAGGCGCAAGCACGCATCAACCGCACTTCGCGGAGGCGCTGTCATGAACGCGCCCGTTCCGCCCCCCACCGCCTGCGGCGGCATCGATTTCCATCAGGAGCACGGCCAGCGGGCGGTGTTCTGCGGGCTCACCGGCATCGTCTGGCTGCACCGGAAGATCCAGGACGCCTTCTTCCTCGTGGTTGGGTCGCGCACCTGCGCCCACCTGATCCAGTCCGCCGCCGGCGTGATGATCTTCGCCGAGCCGCGCTTCGCCACTGCGATCATCGACGAGCGCGACCTCGCCGGGATCGCCGACGCCAACGAGGAGCTCGACCGGGTCGTCACGCGGCTGATCGAGCGCCGGCCGGACATCAAGCTGCTGTTCCTCGTGGGCTCCTGCCCGTCCGAGGTGATCAAGCTCGACCTGTCCCGGGCAGCCCAGCGCCTGTCGGGGCGCCTCGCGCCGGTGCGGGTGCTGAACTATTCCGGCTCCGGCATCGAGACGACCTTCACGCAGGGCGAAGATGCTTGCCTCGCCGCCCTCGTCCCGGAACTGCCGCGGTCGCCCGCGGAGGCCGCCCCCTCGCTCCTCATCGTGGGAGCGCTGGCCGACGTGGTCGAGGACCAGTTCCTTCGGATCTTCGCCGCGATGGGAATCGCGGATGTCCGGTTCCTCCCGGCCCGCCGCGCCGGTGCGATGCCGGCAATCGGTCGCAACACCCGCTACCTGCTTGCGCAGCCGTTCCTGGCCGACACCGCCCGCGCCCTCGACGAGCGCGGTGCGCACCGGCTCGCCGCCCCGTTCCCGCTCGGCGCCGAGGGCACCACCGGCTGGCTGCAGGCGGCCGCCGACGCGTTCGGCGTGGACGACACGGCCTTCGCGGCGGCGACCGCCGCGGGGCGCGCCCGGGCCGAGACCGCGCTCGCCCCCCACCGCGAAAAACTCGGCGGCAAGCGGGTGTTCTTCTTCCCCGATTCGCAGCTCGAAGTGCCGCTCGCCCGATTCCTCGCCCGCGAACTCGGCGTCGAGCTCGTCGAGGTCGGGACCCCCTACCTGCACCGGGCGCATCTGGCGGCCGAGATCGAGATGCTGCCGGCGGGCACCCGCGTGACCGAAGGCCAGAGCCTCGACGACCAGATGGATCGCTGCCGGGCGGCGCGGCCGGATCTCACGGTCTGCGGCCTCGGGCTGGCCAACCCGCTGGAGGCCGAGGGCCTCTCGACCAAGTGGTCGATCGAGCTGCTGTTCACGCCCGTGCAGGGCTACGAGCAGGCCGGCGACCTCGCCGAATTGTTCGCGCGCCCGCTCCGGCGCCGCGCCTTGCTGGAGGTGTAGGGCGATGCAGCTCACCCTCTGGACCTACGAAGGCCCCCCGCATATCGGCGCGATGCGCGTCGCCACCGCGATGACCGGGCTGCACTACGTGCTGCACGCGCCGCAGGGCGACACTTACGCGGACCTGCTGTTCACGATGATCGAGCGGCGCGATGCCCGCCCGCCCGTCACCTACACGACCTTCCGGGCGCAGGATCTCGGCCGGGACACCGCCGAGCTGTTCAAGACCTCGGTGGCCGCGGCCTACACGCGCTTCCAGCCGCAGGCGATGATCGTCGGCGCCTCCTGCACCGCCGAGCTGATCCAGGACGATCCGGGGGGGCTGGCCAAAGCCCTCGACCTGCCGATTCCGGTGATCCCGCTGGAGCTGCCCGCCTACCAGAAGAAGGAGAACTGGGGCGCGTCCGAGACGTTTTATCGCCTGGTCCGGGCGCTCGCCGGAGCCCCCGCATCGCGGCCCGCGCGGGAGCCGGGACGACGCCCGCTCTGCAATATCCTCGGTCCTACGGCTCTGGGCTTCCGCCACCGGGACGACCTGATCGAGATCCGTCGGCTGCTCGACAGCCTCGAGATCGACGTGAACGTCGTCGCGCCGCTCGGCGCCAGCCCGGCCGATCTCGGCCGGCTCAAGGAGGCCGACTTCAACGTCGTGCTTTATCCTGAGACGGCCCGCAGCGCGGCCGAGTATCTCAAGAAGAATTTCGGGCAGCCGTTCACGCAGGAGGTACCCCTCGGGGTCGGCGCCACGAACCGCTTCATCACCGAGGTCGCGGCTCTGACCGGCCTCGATCCAGCGCCGCTTCTGGACGGCCTCGGCTCGCGCCTGCCCTGGTATTCGCGCTCGGTTGATTCGACCTACCTGACCGCCAAGCGCGTCTTCGTGTTCGGGGATGCGACCCACGCGATCGGCATTGCCCGGATGGCGGCGCGGGAACTGGGCTTCACGGTCGTCGGCCTCGGAACCTACAGCCGCGAATTCGCCCGCGAGGTTCGCGCCGAGGCCGCCGAGCACGGCATCGAGGCCCTCATCACCGACGACTACCTCGACGTCGAGGCTGCGATCCGCGCGGCCGCACCCGAACTTGTCCTCGGCACCCAGATGGAGCGCCACGTCGCCAAGCGGCTGGGCATCCCCTGCGCGGTGATCTCCGCCCCGGTCCACGTCCAGGACTTCCCGGCCCGCTACGCCCCGCAGATGGGTTTCGAGGGCGCCAACGTCCTGTTCGATACCCTCGTCCATCCGCTGATGATGGGCCTCGAAGAGCACCTGCTGGGCATGTTCCGGGAGGATCCCGAATTCCACGACGGCGTCGGGCCGTCGCATCTCGGCGGCACGCCGTTCGAGGCGCCGCAGGCCGCGGCGTCCCTGGAGTCGGTCCCGGCCGCGGCTGCGCCGAGCCTGGCCGTGGCGCCGATCCTGTTGGACGAAGCCGTCACGATCACGGCCGCTTCCTGGGCCCCAGAAGCCGAGCGGGAACTGAAGAAAATCCCATTCTTCGTGCGCGGCAAAGCGCGCAGCAACACGGAGAAGTTCGCCCGTGAGCGGCAGCTGCCGCTCATCACCGTCGAAACCCTCTACGACGCCAAGGCGCATTATGGCCGCTAGAGCGCTCTCCCCCGGACGCGAGGCTGGTTCGGCGCAGAGGCCGCCGATCCGCGTGGTCATCGTCACGCTCGACAACCACCTCGCGAGTGCGGTGGAGCGGGCTCGGCTGCGCCTGCGGTCCGAGATGCCGGGTCTGGTGCTCGGCTTCCACGCCGCGGCCGAGTGGGACACGGACCCCGCGGCCCTCGACGCCTGCCGCAGCGACATCGCGCAGGCCGACATCGTGCTCTCGGCCATGCTGTTCATGGACGAGCATGTCCGGGCGATCCTGCCGGCGCTCGCGGCCCGACGCGACGGCTGCGACGCGATGGTCGGCTGCATGTCGGCGAGCGAGGTGGTGAAGACGACCAAGCTCGGCCGCTTCGACATGAGCGGCAACAAGCGCAGCGCCCTGGATTTCCTGAAGAAGCTGCGCGGCAAGCCCGGCCAGCAGAGCAATGCCGGCCGGCAGATGGCGCTGGTGCGCAAGCTGCCGAAGATCCTGCGCTTCATCCCAGGTTCGGCGCAGGACGTGCGCGCCTACTTCCTGACCCTGCAATACTGGCTCGCCGGCTCGGACGAGAACGTCGCCGCCCTGGTCCGCTTCCTGGTGCACCGCTACGCCGCCGGCGCGCGCGCCGTCTGGCGCGAGGGCCCGGCCGCGCCGGCCCCGCTCGACTATCCCGAGACCGGCCTCTACCACCCGCGCATGGCCGGCCGGATCGGCCAGGATCCGGCCCGCCTGCCGCGCTCAGCGGGGACGCGGGGCCGCGTCGGCCTGCTGCTGATGCGCAGCTACGTGCTCGCCGGCAACACCGCCCATTACGACGGGGTGATCGCAGCCCTGGAGGCCAAGGGCCTCGAGGTGGTGCCGGCCTTCGCCAGCGGCCTCGACAACCGCCCGGCCGTCGACGCCTTCTTCATGCGCGACGGCCGGGCGCGGATCGATGCCCTGGTGTCGCTCACCGGCTTCTCGCTGGTCGGCGGCCCGGCCTACAACGACGCCGCCGCCGCAGAAGCGATGCTGGCGCAGCTCGACGTGCCCTACCTCGCCGCCCAAGCGCTCGAATTCCAGACGATCGAGCAATGGGAGACGGGCGAGCGCGGCCTGTCACCGGTCGAGGCGACCATGATGGTCGCGATCCCCGAGCTCGACGGGGCCACCGCCCCGATGGTGTTCGGCGGCCGCTCCTCGGCCTCGGGCAGCGACAATGCCCGGGACATGCGCGCCCATCCCGAGCGGGTCGCGCGGCTGGCCGAGCGGGTCGAGAGCCTGGTCTCCCTCCGCCGGACGCCGAAGGCCGAGCGCAAGCTCGCGGTGGTGCTGTTCAACTTCCCGCCCAATGCCGGCGCGACCGGCACGGCCGCGTTCCTGTCGGTCTACGCCTCGCTGCTCAACACCCTGAAGGGCTTGGCGGCCGACGGCTACGCCGTCGAGATCCCGGAGAGCGTCGACGCCCTGCGCGAAACAATCCTGGAGGGCAACGCCAAGCGCTACGGGACCCAGGCCAACGTCCATGCCCGCATCCGGGCCGAGGACCATGTCCGGCGCGAACGGTACCTCGCCGAGATCGAGACCCAGTGGGGCCCGGCGCCCGGCCGTCACCAGACCAACGGCTCCGACCTGTTCGTGCTCGGGGCGCAATTCGGGAACGTGTTCGTGGGCGTCCAGCCGGCCTTCGGCTACGAGGGCGATCCGATGCGGCTGCTGTTCGAGCGCGGCTTCGCGCCGACGCACGCGTTCTCAGCCTTCTACCGCTACCTGCGCGAGGATTTCGGTGCCGACGCCGTGCTGCATTTCGGCACCCACGGGGCGCTCGAATTCATGCCCGGCAAGCAGACCGGCCTGTCCGAGGCGTGCTGGCCGGAGCGGATGATCGGGGCGCTGCCCAACATCTACCTCTACGCCGCCAACAACCCGTCCGAGGGGACGCTCGCGAAGCGCCGCTCCGCCGCGACGCTGGTGAGCTACCTGACCCCGAGTCTGGCCACCGCCGGACTCTATCGCGGCCTGCTCGACCTGAAGAGCTCCATGGAGCGCTGGCGCGGGCTCGATCTCGAAGCGGTCACCGAGCGCGAAACCCTCGCCCGGCTGATCCAGGAGCAGGGTGCGGCCGTCGATCTCGTCCCGGCCGAGCCGGCCTGGACCGGCGATCTCGGCGCCCAAGTCGCAACCCTCTGGTCGGCCGTGCAGGAGCTGGAGCAGACCCTGATCCCGCACGGGCTGCACGTGGTCGGCGAAGGCGTTCCGGAGGACGAGCGGGTCGACCTGCTCCTCGCCCTTGCGGAAGCCTCACACGGGCTGAAGCCTGATCGCGCCGCCATCGCCGCGCTCATCGCGGGGAAGGGCGCCGAGGCGGCCTTTGCGGTCTCCGGCCTGACCGGCGATCCCGAGACGCGTGCCGCCTTCGCGGTCCTTGCCCAGACCGACGCCCTGCTGGCGCGGGACCATGAGCTTCCGGCCTTGCTCCGGGCTCTCGACGGCCGGTTCATCCCGCCGGTGGCCGGTGGCGACCTGTTGCGCAACCCGGCGATCCTGCCGACCGGACGCAACATCCACGGCTTCGATCCGTACCGCCTGCCCTCCGCCTTCGCGGTGGCCGACGGTACCCGGCAGGTCGAGCGCATCCTCGAGCGCTTCGCCGCGGATGGGAAACCCTGTCCCGAGAGCGTCGCCCTGGTCCTGTGGGGCACCGACAACCTGAAGAGCGAGGGCGGCCCGATCGCCCAGGCTCTGGCCCTGATCGGCGCCGCCCCGCGCTTCGACGGCTACGGCCGGCTCAGCGGCGCCGAGCTGATCCCGTTGGACACCCTCGGCCGCCCGCGGATCGACGCGGTCGTCACCCTGTCGGGCATTTTCCGGGATCTTTTGCCCCTGCAAACTAAGCTTCTGGCCGAGGCGTCGTATCTCGCCGCCACCGCCGACGAGCCCCTCGAAAAAAACTTCGTCCGGAAGCACGCCCTGGCGATCCAGGCCGAGCAGGGCTGCGATCTGGAAACCGCAGCGTTGCGTGTCTTCTCGAACGCCGAGGGGGCCTACGGCGCCAACGTCAACCAGTTGGTCGATTCCGGGGCCTGGGACGACGATGCCGAGCTGTGCGAGACCTTCTCGCGCCGCAAGAGCTTCGCCTATGGCCGCTCGGGCAAGCCCGCGCCGCAGCGCGCCCTGATGCAGGCGGTGCTCGCCTCCGTCGACATGGCCTACCAGAACCTCGACTCGGTCGAGGTCGGCGTCACCTCGGTCGACCATTACTTTGACGGGCTCGGCGGTATGGGCCGGGCGGTGGCGAAGGCCCGCGGCGCGGCGGTGCCGATCTACATCAGCGACCAGACCCGCGGGGAGGGGCGCGTGCGCTCCCTGGAGGAGCAGGTGGCGCTGGAGACGCGCACCCGCATGCTCAACCCGAAATGGTACGAGGGCCTGCTCGGCCACGGCTACGAGGGCGTGCGCCAGATCGAATCCCACCTGACCAACACGGTCGGCTGGTCGGCCACCGCCAATGCGGTCCAGCCCTGGATCTACGAGCGGATCACCGAGACCTACGTGCTCGACCCGGCCATGCGCGAGCGCATGGCCACCCTCAACCCCACCGCCTCCGCCAAGGTCGCTCAACGGCTGATCGAGGCTCACAAGCGCGGCTTCTGGACCCCCGACGCAGCGATGCGGGACGCCCTCGACCGGGCCGAGGAGGAACTGGAAGATCGTCTCGAAGGCGTCACCACAGGAGTCGCCGCATGAACATCGCCATCCGCAATCCGGTCATCGCCCGGAAGGAAGAAGGCAGCGTCCAGGTCGCCCTCGACCCGGACCTGAAGATCGAGACCGCGAAGGTGTTCGCGGTCTACGGCAAGGGCGGCATCGGCAAGTCCACCACCTCGTCGAACCTGTCCGTGGCGTTCTCCAAGCTCGGCAAGCGGGTGCTGCAGATCGGCTGTGACCCCAAGCACGACTCGACGTTCACGCTGACCAAGCGCCTCGCCCCCACGGTGATCGACGCCCTCGAGGCGGTGAACTTCCACTCGGAGGAGCTGCGCGTCGAGGACTTCGTGGTCGAGGGCTACAACGGCGTGATGTGCGTCGAGGCCGGCGGGCCGCCGGCAGGCACGGGCTGCGGCGGCTATGTGGTCGGCCAGACCGTGAAGCTCCTCAAGGAGCACCACCTCCTGGAAGACACCGACGTCGTCGTGTTCGACGTACTGGGCGACGTGGTCTGCGGCGGCTTCGCTTCGCCGCTCCAGCACGCCGATCGGGCGCTGATCGTCACCGCCAACGACTTCGATTCGATCTTCGCGATGAACCGGATCGTGGCGGCGATCCACGCCAAGTCCAAGAACTACCCGGTGCGGCTCGGCGGCGTCATCGCGAACCGCTCGGCCAAGACCGATGAGATCGACCGGTTCAACGACGCGGTCGGCCTGAAGCGGCTGGCCCACTTCCCCGACCTCGATGTGGTCCGCCGCTCGCGGCTGAAGAAGTCGACCCTGTTCGAGATGGATTCCTCCCCCGAACTCGACGCCGTCACCGCCGAGTACATGCGACTGGCCGAGACGCTCTGGGCCGGTGGGGAGCCCTGCGAGGCCCTGCCGATGAAGGATCGCGACCTGTTCGAGTTCCTCGGGTTCGATTGAGAGTGGGGTTCGACTGATGGCCGGCGCCAGCTACGATACCCGCAGGGGTGAACTGACCACCTATTTCGACCGCACCGCGGTCGAGGCCTGGTCGCGCCTGACCTCCGACGCGCCGGTGAGCCGCATCCGCGCCACCGTGCGGGCCGGCCGGGACGCGATGCGCGGGACGCTGCTCTCCTGGCTGCCCGCCGACATGACCGGCTTGCGCCTGCTCGATGCCGGCTGCGGCACCGGGGCGCTCAGCGTCGAGGCCGCAAGGCGCGGGGCCGAGGTGGTCGCCATCGACGTGTCGCCGACACTGGTTGGTCTCGCCCGGGACCGGCTTCCGGCGATCCCCGGCCCCGGCCGGATCGACTTTCGCGTCGGCGACATGCTCGATCCCGGCCTCGGCCGGTTCGACCACGTCGTCGCGATGGATTCGCTGATCCATTACCGCGCCGCCGACATCGTCCAGGCGCTGGCGGTCCTGGGCGCCCGCACGGATGGGTCCGTCCTGTTCACCGTGGCGCCCCGCACGGCCTTGCTGACCCTGATGCATGCGGCCGGGAAGCTGTTTCCCCGCGGCGACCGCTCGCCGGCGATCGTGCCGGTGACCGAGGGCGGCTTGCGCCGGCGGATCTCCTCGGAGCCGGCGCTCGACGGATTCACCTGGGTACAGAGCCATCGGGTCAACAGCGGCTTCTACCTGTCGAACGCGATCACGCTGGGTCGTTCGCGATGAGCAGCGCCGCCTCCCAAAAACTCACCCGCGCCCTGATGCGCCTCGGCCCGGCAATCCTGCCCTTCGCGGATGCCGCCACCGTCGAGCTGCCGCTCGGCCGGCTGCTGCGGCTCGCCCTGTTCCAGGTCACGGTCGGCATGGCCGCGGTGCTGCTGATCGGCACCCTGAACCGGGTGATGATCGTTGAGCTCGGCGTGCCGGCCTGGATCGTCGCGGTGATGCTGGCCCTGCCGCTGATCTTCGCGCCCCTGCGGGCCCTGGTCGGGTTCCGGTCGGACACGCACCGCTCAGTGCTGGGCTGGCGGCGGGTGCCGTATATCTGGTTCGGCACCCTGCTCCAGTTCGGCGGGCTGGCGATCATGCCGTTTTCCCTGCTGATCCTGTCGGGCGACACGACCGGCCCGCTCTGGGTCGGCGACGTGGCGGCAGCGTTCGCGTTCCTGCTGGTCGGGGCCGGGCTGCACACCACCCAGACCGTCGGTCTGGCGCTCGCCACCGACCTCGCCCCCGCACATGCCCGGCCGAAGGTGGTGGCGCTGCTCTGCGTCGCGCTGCTGTTCGGGATGATGGCGAGCGCCCTGCTGTTCGGGCTGTTTTTGGCGCATTTCTCGCCCGTGCGGCTGATCCAGGTGATCCAGGGCGCGGCGCTCGTCACCATCGTGCTGAACGGGGTCGCCCTGTGGAAGCAGGAGCCGCGCGCGCCGCACCGCACCCAGGCCGCCCCGGCGCGGGATTTCCGCGCCTCCTGGCACGCCTATGCTGGAGAGGGCACCGCGCGCCGCCGGCTCGTGGCGATCGGGCTCGGCACCGCGGGGTTCTCGATGCAGGATATCCTGCTGGAGCCCTATGGCGGCCAGATCCTGCACCTCTCGGTCGGGGCGACCACGGCGCTGACCGCCCTGCTTGCCGCCGGCGGCGGGCTCGGCCTGCTCGTCGCCGCCCGCTGGCTCGGGCGCGGCGGCGACCCGTTCCGGGTCTCCGCGGTCGGCGTCGGGATCGGCATCCTGGCCTTCTCCGCGGTGGTCTTCGCCGCGCCGCTCGCCTCGGCCGACCTGTTCGCGGCGGGCGTCAGCCTGATCGGGTTGGGCGGCGGCCTGTTCGCCCACGGCACGCTCACCGCCTCGATGAACCGGGCCGGTCCCGAGGATACCGGGCTGGCGCTCGGTGCCTGGGGTGCCGTCCAGGCCAGCGCCGCGGGAATCTCGATCGCCGCCAGCGGCGTGGTGCGCGACATCGGCGGCGCCATTGCCCAATCGGGCGTGCTCGGCGAGGGCATGAACGAGCCCGCGATCGGCTACCTGATCGTCTACCACATCGAGATCGCCCTCCTGTTCGCGGCCCTGATCGCCCTGGGACCGCTGGTGCGGGAGGACGCGCGTGCAGCAGGGAAAAATCGGCTCGGCGGCGCCCTCGCCGAACGGGCGGCCTGAGACTCGGGGAGGACAGCCATGCCAACCGGCGCCATTACAGGGTACGTCGACGTCGCCCAGGTCGTGCTCTACGCCTTCTTCATCTTCTTCTTCGGGCTGGTGTTCTGGCTCCGCCGGGAGGACCGGCGCGAGGGCTACCCGCTGGAGAACGAGATCGTCGGCCGCCGCAAGGCGCCGGACCCGGTCCTGATCCCGCGCTCCAAGGCGTTCCACCTGCCGGGCGGCGAGACCACCTACGCCCCCCAGGCGGTGCAGGGCCGCGACGACATCGAGACCGGAATCCCGGCCCGCAAGGTCGAGCCTTGGCCCGGCGCGCCCTACGAGCGGACCGACGCGTCGCTGCAGGCCGGCGTCGGCCCCGGCTCCTGGGTCGTCCGGCACGACGTGCACGACAAGACCTGGGACGACGAGTACCGGATCGTGCCCCTGCGGGTGGCTACGGCCTTCGTCATCCACGAAGCCGGCCCGAACCCGATCGGCATGACCGTGTTCGGCACCGATAACGCGGTGGCGGGCGTCGTCAGCGACGTCTGGATCGACCGCGGCGAGTCGCTCATCCGCTACTACGAGGTCGAGTTGCCCACCGGTGGCCGCCGGCTGATGCCGACCACGTTCTGCCGGGCCGGCGGCTTCACCAAGACGGTGAAGTCCGAGGCCCTGCTCGCCGCCCAGTTCGCCGATATCCCGGTCACCCGGGATCCCGACAGCATCACCTTCCTCGAGGAGGAGCGGATCATGGCCTATTTCGGCGCCGGCACGCTCTACGCCACTCCGGCCCGGGCGGAGCCCCTGCTATGAGCGGCGATTTCCTTCCCGAGGGCACCCTGCGGGGCCTGCCCGGCCCGCTGCCGGCAAACGAGCGCATCCTGTGGCAGGGGGCGCCGACCACGGGGGGCCTCTGGGTCCGCGCCTATCATGCCCGCCTGGTCGCCGCCTGGTTCGTTGCCTGCGCTCTGGCCTTCGGGCTCACGGCCGGATCGCCCGTCTCGGCGCTCACCACCGTCGGCCTGACCCTGCTGGTCGGCGCGGTCGGCCTCGCCCTGCTCTGGCTGTTCGCGTGGCTCAACCACCGCACCACGGTCTACACGATCACCGACCGCCGAATCGTGATGCACGTCGGCATCGCCCTGCCGGTGACGCACAATGTGCCCTTCGCGCAGGTCGAGGGTGCGGCGTTGCGTGCCTTCACGGACAGGAGCGGAGATCTGCCGCTCCGGTTGCGGCCGGGCCTGCGTATCGCCTACCTTCAACTGTGGCCGCATGCCCGGCCCTGGCGCATCGCCCGGACCGAGCCCATGCTGCGTTCCGTGCCCGATGCGGACGCGGTGGCGAGGCTGCTGGCGCGGGCCATCGAGGCCCATGCCGAGCTGTCTCAGACGGTGCGGCCCATGATCGTGCCGCGTCCGCGGGCGGTCCAAGACAATCCCGGCCGCCTCGTCGCGGCCGAGTAGGGAGAGGCGCGATGGGCGAGCGGGCGGAGAGCATCGGCCAAGCCAAAGGATCGGCTGCCGGACCGGCACCGGCCCTGCTGATGATCGGCGCCGGTGCGCTGATGGGCTTCACCATGCTGGCCGTCCTGGTCGGGCGCAGCGAGGGTATCGGCATGATCGCCCTGCCGCCGGCCAAGCCGGTCACGCGGCTCGAATTCCGCGCCGAGGATCAGGTCGACGGCTCGATCGCCCTGCGCAACGCCGCCGACCGGCAGATCGTCGCCTGGATCCGCCCCGGCGAGGACGGCTTTCTGCGCGGGACATTGCGGGGCTTGGCCCAGGCCCGCCAGCGCGACGGCCTCGGCCAGGAACAGCCGTTCAGCCTGACCCGCTACGACGACGGTCGCCTCTCCCTCGCCGACGATGCGACCGGCCGCCGGGTGCCCCTGGAGGCGTTCGGCCCGACCAATGCCGGGGCTTTCGCCCGGCTGCTCGCCGCCGCCAGCACGGAGACGCGCTGATGGGCCTGTTCGGAAGCCGCACCGTCACCGTGCCCTGCACGATCGAGATCGAGCAGACGCCCGAGAGCCTGCACGCGCACGTCACCCTCGATTCCGGCTTCGAGATCGAGCCCGGCGACGAGGTCCAGGTCCACGACGCCCCGACCTCCGTACCCTACGGCGAGCGGCTCACCGTGCACCGTACCGCCACCGTCACCCGGGCCGGCCCGCTCGAGCGGGCCTGGACCAAGCTCGTCGCCCATCTCGAGCTGACCGAGCTCTACGAAGTCAGTTTTTCCGAGAGGAGGAAGCTGTGAACGCTCCCGTCCCGCCGCTCTCCGGCCAGCCGGTCCCGAAAACTCCGGTCAACGAATCGACCAAGGCCGCCCAGGAGACGACCTTCCTGAGCCCGCGCTTCTACACCACCGACTTCGACGAGCTCGACCGCACCGATGTCGAGCCGGTGCGCCGGGACTGGGACCTGCTCATCGCCGAGCTGCGCGCCGACCCGAACAAGCGCCACTTCACCCGCAACGCCGATTTCGACTGCGACCTGTCGCAGATGGAGCCCGAGCTGCGGAAGGAGTTTTTAGATTTCCTGGTCTCGTCGATCACCGCCGAGTTCTCCGGCTGCGTGCTCTACGCCGAGATGAGAAAACGCGCCAAGAACAAGGATATCAAAGAATTATTCGGCTTCATGAGCCGTGACGAGGCGCGCCACGCCGGGTTCATCAACGACACGCTCAAGGATTTCGGCATCGGCGTGGACCTGGGCTTCCTGACCAAGTCCAAGAAGTACACGTTCTTCCGGCCGAAATTCATCTTCTACGCGACGTATCTGTCGGAGAAGATCGGCTACGCCCGCTACATCACCATCTTCCGCGAGCTGGAGAAGCACCCGGAGCGGCGCATCCACCCGATCTTCAAGTGGTTCGAGCTGTGGTGCAACGACGAGTTCCGCCACGGCGAAGCCTTCGCGCTGCTCATGCGGGCCAACCCGAAGCTGACCAGCGGCGTCAATCGCTACTGGATCCGGTTCTTCCTGCTGGCGGTGTTCGCCACAATGTATGTGCGGGACCATCACCGGCCGGCCTTCCACGCCGCGCTCGGGGTCGATCCCACCGACTACGATTACACGGTGTTCCGCATCACCTCCGAAATCTCGCGGCAGACCTTCCCGCTGGAGCTCGATCTCGACAACCCGAAGTTCCACGCCGGGCTGGAGACGCTGCTCGCCTGCTCCCGGGCGATCGCCGAGGCCCGGGCCCAGGGCGGCGTCCTGGGCAAGCTCAAGCACGGCATCCAGGTGCTGCGCGCGGCCGCCACCTTCGTCCGGCTCTACCTCCTGCCGGTGAAAGCGAACGCTCTGCCGGCCGATATCCGCCTCCAGCCGGTCTGGTAGGATGGCGACCTACGCCGCCCCTATCGTCTATGCCCTGGTGCTCTGGTGGTTCTCCACCGGGCTGATCCTGCTGCTCGACCACGCCCCGCGGCGCACGCATCCGTGGAGCATGGCCGGTGCGACCCTGCTGCTGGCCGGCGCCCTGGTGGCGATCCGCACCAGCGCCCAGGACACCAGCGCCGCCGGGGCCTACACCGCCTTCACGGCGGCCCTGGTGGTCTGGGGCTGGCAGGAGATGAGCTACTATATGGGCTTCCTGTCGGGCCCGAAGCCGGCCGCCTGCGCGCCGGGCCTGCGCGGGCTGGACCGGTTCCTGGCGGCGCTCGCCACCAGCCTGTGGCACGAATTCGCCATCGTGATCGGCGGTCTGGCGATCCTGGCGCTGGTCTGGGGCGGGGCGAACACGATCGCCCTGTGGACCTACGGCGCCCTGGTGGTGATGAACCTGTCGGCCCGGCTCAACCTGTTCCTCGGGGTGCGCAACCTGCACGCCGAGTTCCTGCCCGAGCATCTGGGCTATCTGGCCTGCTATCTGTCGCGCAAGCCGATGAACCTGCTGTTCCCGGTTTCGGTGAGCCTCGGGACCATCGCGGCGGGCCTGCTCGGGCGTGCGGCCCTCGGCCCGGACCTGCTGGCGCATGAGCTGATCGGCTTCACAATCCTGGCGACGCTGATGGCATTGGCGACCCTGGAGCATTGGTTCCTGATGCTGCCGCTGCCCTCGGCCGAGCTGTGGCGGTGGAGCCTGCCGGCGCGCAATCCGGACGGCGCGGCGCGGCCGGGGGACAACGGGTAGGTCCGACCATCACAACGGGATTTCGCGTGCGCACCAATTTGGAATTGGTTTCGTGCGAAATCCGACCTCACAGGCGGGAGCAACCCGCGAACCAATCGGGGAGAGGCGACATGGACTACGAGACCTTCTTCGGAGCCGAGATCGCCGGTCTCCACCGCGAGGGACGCTATCGGGTCTTCACCGATCTGGAGCGCCATTCCGGCAACTTCCCGCACGCCACGCATCACCATCCGTCCGGCACGCGCCCGGTCACGGTCTGGTGCTCCAACGATTATCTCGGCATGGGCCAGCACCCCGCGGTGACGGGTGCGATGCACGAGGCCATCGACCGCTGCGGCGCCGGGGCCGGCGGCACCCGCAACATCTCCGGCACCAACCACTACCACGTGCTGCTGGAGCAGGAGCTCGCCGACCTCCACCGCAAGGAAGCGGCGCTGCTGTTCACCTCCGGCTACGTGTCGAACTGGGCGGCGCTCGGCACCCTGGCCTCGCGCCTGCCGAACTGCGCGGTCTTCTCCGATTCCGAGAACCACGCCTCGATGATCGAGGGCATCCGGTTCTCCCGCGCCGAGCGCCACATCTTCCGCCACAACGATCCGGAGGATCTGAACCGGAAGCTCGCCCTGGTGGATCCGGCCCGGCCGAAGCTGGTCGCCTTCGAGTCGGTCTATTCCATGGACGGCGACATCGCCCCGATCGGCGAGATCTGCGACGTGGCCGAGGCCCACGGGGCGCTCACCTATCTCGACGAGGTCCACGCGGTCGGCCTCTACGGCGCCCGCGGCGGCGGCATCTCGGAGCGTGACGGCGTCGCCCACCGCCTCGACGTGATCGAGGGGACGCTGGGCAAGGCGTTCGGCGTGCACGGCGGCTACATCACAGCCTCGGAAAAGCTCTGCGACTTCGTGCGCAGCTTCGCCTCCGGCTTCATCTTCACCACCTCGCTGCCCCCCGCGGTCGCGGCCGGCGCGGCGGCCTCGATCCGCCATCTCAAGGCCAGCGCCACCGAGCGGGCGCGCCATCAGGAGCGCTGCGCCAAGGTCCGGACCGCCCTGGAGGCCGCCGACATCCCGGTCCTGCCCAACGACAGCCACATCGTGCCGGTGATGGTCTGCGACCCGGTGCTGTGCAAAGCGATCTCTGACACCCTGCTCGACGAGTTCGGCATCTACGTGCAGCCGATCAACTATCCGACGGTCGCCCGCGGCACTGAGCGCCTGCGGATCACCCCCTCGCCGCTGCACACGGACAAGGACATCGCGCATCTGGTCGGAGCGCTCTCCACGATCTGGGCGCGGATCGGGCTCCGGCAGAAGGCGGCGGAGTAGGGCGCTCTTCCCTCCCCCCTTGTGGGGAAGGGTCGGGGTCGGGGTGGTGCAAACGGCACCGCTGGTCCATCCTGCACCACCCCCACCTCCGGCTCCTCCCCGCAAGGGGGAGGAGAGGTGCGAGAGCCAGAGCCACGTGCCAACCTTCCCCTTCTCGGCCATCGTCGCGCAGGACGAGATGCGCCAGGCGCTGCTGATCGCCGCCGTGGACCCGTCCATCGGCGGCGTGCTGGTGTTCGGCGACCGCGGCACCGGGAAATCCACGGCGATCCGGGCGCTCGCCGCCCTGCTGCCGCCGATGCGCGCGGTGGTCGGCTGCCCGTACAATTGCGATCCCGACAGCCCGGCCGAATCCTGCCCGCACTGCGCGAGCACGCCAGGCCCGCGGAAAAGTCAAAAAAAACCGGTGCCGGTGGTGGATCTGCCGCTCGGCGCCACCGAGGACCGGGTGGTCGGCACCCTCGATCTGGAGCGGGCGCTCGGCGCCGGCGTGAAGGCGTTCGAGCCGGGGCTGCTGGCCCGGGCCAATCGCGGCTTCCTGTACATCGACGAGGTGAACCTGCTGGAAGACCACCTGGTCGATCTCCTGCTCGATGTCGCCGCCTCCGGGGTGAACACTGTCGAGCGTGAGGGGCTCAGCTTGCGGCACCCCGCAAAATTCGTCCTGGTGGGCTCCGGCAACCCGGAAGAGGGCGAGTTGCGCCCGCAACTCCTCGACCGGTTCGGGCTGGCCTGCGAGGTCGTCACCCCGCAGGACATCGCCACCCGCATCGCGGTGGTGCGCGCCCGGGACGCCTACGAGCGCGATCCCGAAGGGTTCTGCACCGCTCGCGCTGGCGACGAGACAGTGATCCGAAAAAAGATCCTGCTGGCCCGGGAGCGCCTGCCGCAGCTGGCGGTGCCGGATTCGGCCCTGGAGCGCGCGGCGCAGCTCTGCCTGGCGCTCGGCACCGACGGCCTGCGCGGTGAGCTGACCCTGATGCGCACCGCCCGGGCGCTGGCAGCCCTCGACGGCGCCGAGGCCGTCACCGACGACCATATCCGCCGGGTCGCCCCGGCTGCCCTGCGCCACCGCCTGCGCCGCAACCCCCTCGATGAATCCGGCTCGACCGCCCGGGTCGAGCGGGCGCTGGCGGACGTGTTTTCGTGACGGGGCCGGAGCGGGTTTTCCCTCCCCCCTCTGCCGGGGAGGGGAACCTGCGAAGCAGAGGGGGAGAGGGGAGCGCCATGTCCGGACGAGGCGCGTCGGGTGCGAACCCCGCTGCCGTGGCGCAGCCCCTCTTCCGACCCTCGCTGACGCGAGGGCCATCCTCCCCCGCAGAGGGGGGAGGGAAGGCGGACGCGCCGCAAAGAATCTGGCCCGACGCCCTGCTCGCCGCCCACCTCCTCGCCACCGACCCGCATGGCTTCGGCGGCGCGGTGGTGCGGGCGGGGCCCGGACAGGTGCGGGAGCGCTGGCTCGACGGCCTGCGGGCGGCGCTTCCGCCGGGGACACCCTGGCGGCGGCTGCCGCCCGGCATCGGCGACGACAGCCTGCTCGGCGGTCTCGACCTCGCCGCCACTCTGGCGGCGGGCCGGTCGGTGGCACGGGCGGGATTGCTCGCCGAGACCGATGGCGGGCTGATCGTCGTGCCCATGGCCGAGCGTCTGCCCCCCGGCATCGCAGCCCGCCTGGCGGGTGCCCTCGACACCGGCACGGCATCGGAGCGCCGGGCGCGCTTCGGCCTCGTGCTCCTCGACGAGGGCGAGGGGGACGAGACCGTCGCCGAGGCCCTGGCCGATCGCGTGGCGTTCCGGATCGACCTGAGCGGCGTCGGGATCGCGCATTGCGACGCACCTGCCGTCGCCGCCGTGAACACGGAGGTCGGCACCCCGGAGGCCGATCCGCTCGGCACGCTGTGCCGGCTGGCGGAGGCGCTCGGCATCGCCTCCCTGCGCGGGCCGATCCTGGCGGCCCGGGTGGCGCGGGCGCTCGCAGCGGACGGGCCGATCGGCACGGACGCGATCACGGCGGCGGCCCGCCTGGTCCTGGCCCCGCGCGCGACGCGGCTGCCTGCACCGGAGGAGGCGCCCCCGGAGGAAGCCGAGGTGCCGCCCCCGCCGTCCGAGGAAGACGGCCCGACGGATCAGGCGACGGATCCGGCCCCGGCCGATCCGGCCGAGGATCGCGTTCTGGAGGCGGTGCGCGCGGCGATCCCGGCAAACCTTCTGGATCAGCTGCTGGCGGGGGGCGTACGCCTGTCGACCGCGAAGGCCGGGCGGGTCGGCCAGCCGGCGGCGGCGCGCACCGGGCGTCCGATCGGCAGCCGGCGGGGCGACCCGCGGCGGGGGCGCCTCGACCTTCTCGCGACCCTGCGGGCGGCGGCCCCGTGGCAGGCCCTCCGGCGTGCAGAGGGCGAAACCCGACCGATCGTGGTCCGGCGGGACGATCTGCGGATTCGGATCCTGCGGCAGCGGACCGAGACCACCACGGTGTTCTGCGTCGATGCCTCCGGCTCGGCCGCGCTGGAACGTCTGGCCGAGGCCAAGGGCGCGGTCGAGCTGCTCCTGGCGGAAGCCTATGTCCGGCGCGATCGGGTGGCTTTGGTGGCGTTCCGCGGCGCAGGTGCGGAGCTGGTCCTGCCGCCGACCCGCTCGCTCACCCGGGCCAAGCGCGGCCTGTCGGGCCTGCCGGGCGGGGGCGGTACGCCACTGGCGGCGGGGATCGACGCGGCGCTGACTGTCGCGCTCGGCGTACGCCGGGGCGGGAGCCGGCCCGTGATCGTGCTGCTGACGGATGGACGCGCCAATGTCGCGCGGTCCGGAGAGGGCGGCCGCGTCCGGGCCGGGCAGGAGGCTCTGCAGGCGGCTCGCACACTCCGCACGGCCGGCGTGCCGGCTTTGGTGATCGATACCGGCGCACGCGGCGAAGGCGCACGCTCGGTCGCAGACGCGATGGCCGCCCGCTACCTGGTGCTGCCGCGGGCCGATGCAGGTCTGCTCAGCGCGGCGGTGCGGGCCGCGCTCTGAGCGGGGCTACGGCCTGACCGGGTGGGTCGAGGATTAAAGGGGATGGCCGGCGCCGAGATCGGCGACGCGCTGGTTGTGGGACATCCAGGCGTTCAGCATCTCGCGGAACAGGCCGCGGAAGCTCCAGCGGCCGGAAGTCGCGCTGTCGAAGTGATGGGTCGAGGAGGTGAAGACGATCATGGCCGGTTCCGTTGGTGGGAGGTGCGCGGTGTCTGGGAGCGCCACCGTGATGCGCCCCTTGCTGCGTTGCAGCAATCTGGTTTCCGGCAGCAGTGGCATGCGATTTCCGCATGCAATTGCAATGTCTTACGAAATACTTCCAACCCGGCATGATAGCGCAGAGATCCACGTCGCGCGCCAGTTTGGTGCACCGCAGGATACAGGCCGGTGCTAAGCGTCAAGGAAACGGATCGGCCCGACTGGGCAGTCGAGGGCCGGGATTGGCCGCACCGGGCGGCGAGCCGCTTCGTGGAGGCGGCGGGCCTGCGCTGGCATGTCCAGGAGTTCGGCCGTCCCGAAGCGCCGGTGCTGCTGTTGCTCCACGGGACCGGCGCCGCCACCCATTCCTGGCGCGGCCTGGCGCCGCTCCTGGCCCAAGACTTTTACGTGATCGCCCCTGACCTGCCGGGCCACGGCTTCACCGATCCCCTGCCGGATTCCGACCTGTCGCTGCCCGGCATGGCCCGGGCGGTGGCGGGACTCGTCGCGGCGCTCGGGCGCCCGCCGGTCGTGGTGGCCGGTCACTCGGCCGGGGCGGCGGTGCTGGCGCGGATGTGCCTGGACGGCGCGATCGCCCCGCGGCTGCTGGCAGCCTTCAACGGCGCGCTGGCACCGTTGCCCGGGGCGGCGAGCCTCCTCTTCCCCGGCATGGCCCGGCTGCTGTTCCTCAACCCGTTCACCCCAAAAATCTTCGCCTGGACGGCGGATCGGTCGGCAGCCAAAAGACTGATCGAGGGCACCGGCTCGCGCCTCGATCCGCAGGGCGTCGATCTCTATCGGCGGCTGTTCGCCCGGGCGGGCCATGTCCGCGGGGCGCTCGGCATGATGGCCAACTGGGACCTCGCCGGGCTGCACCGGGCGTTGCCGGAGCTGACGACCCGGACTCTGCTGATCGTCGGCGGCGACGACCGGGCGATCCTGCCGGATACCGCCTTCACCCTGCGCGACCGCCTGCCCGACGCCCGCGTCGCCCTGATCCGGGGGCTGGGCCATCTCGCCCACGAGGAGGCGCCCGAGCGTGTCGCCGAGGTGCTCCTCGAAGAGGCGCGGAGTCTCGGCATCCTCGGCGCTTGACCCGGCGGCCGGCGGGACTGGCGCCGGCCTTGCCTGGGTCGTAGAGCCAACCGCAAGGTGCAGGGCCTGCGGCGCAGCCGGGACAAGGAGTGGGCGGGACGATGGCGAGACCCGTGATCGGCGTCATCGGAAACGCCCGCCTGCTCGACAACCGGTTCACGGCCCAGATCGTCGGCAAGAACAACCTCCGCGCGCTGGCGGAAGTGGCCGGAGCCCTGCCGCTGGTGTTCGCCGGCTGCCCCGGGATCACCGATCTCGGCGACCTCCTCGACACGGTGGACGGCATCCTTCTCACCGGCGGGCGGGCCAACGTCCATCCGGCCCGATTCCGGACCGAGGCCGACCCGGCGCACGAACCCTACGACGAGGCCCGCGACGCGATGGCGCTTCCGCTGATCGAGGCCTGCATCGCCCGCGGCGTGCCGCTGTTCGGCATTTGCCGCGGCTTCCAGGAGATGAATGTCGCCTTCGGCGGCAGCCTGCACCCGGAGATCCGCAACCTGCCCGGCCGCCTCAACCACCGGATGCCACGGCTCGAGAATGGCGAGATCCATCCGGATCTGGAGGTCGTGTTCGCCGACCGCCACGACGTGCGCCTGACCCCGGGCGGCGCCTTCGCGCGGCTGCTCGGGCGCGAGACGATCCGGGTGAATTCCCTGCATGGCCAGGGCATCCAGGAGTTGGGCGCCCGCGTCATCGTTGAAGGTGTCGCAGAGGACGACACGATCGAGGCGATCCGTATCCGGGACGCGGCGGGCTTCGCCCTGGGCGTGCAGTGGCACCCGGAACACGACGCCACGACGAACCCGATCAACCGGGCGCTGTTCGAGGCGTTCGGGGCCGCGGCGACGCGGCAGCGGGCCGAGGCGGGCAGCCGGCGTTGAGCTGAGTCAGGCCGACAGTGTGCCCAGCGAAGTTACGGCGTCGTCCCCGCAGCATTCGCGTGGTCGCAGACCGAGTCTTACCCACCTTAATCTATGTTTGGACGGGCGCCGAACATTGCAGCATGTCTTTCGAACACCCCGCCGATTCTGTCTGCACCGGCGAAAGATTCACCTTCTCCCCGGACGACCTGTCGCAGGTGGGAACAGCGACCTCAAACCGGGGTTGCCCGAGTCCCGAACAGCGGTTGCCTCACCCAGGGCACACCTGCGCAGATTTTGAGCCACGGACCGCATGCAGTTTCCTCGCGACGACCAAGAGCATCCCCGCGCCCAGGCCTTTCGCGACTTCATCCGGAATCCCCCGTTTCCCTGCGTCGGTGCCAAGTCGGCCCTGTCGCGCGGGCGCATGAAGATCGTGGTGGCCCGGGACCTCACCTCGGGCTGGGACGACATGCGCATCTACCCGGCACTGCTCGCCTTCGTGGCGCGCTACCGGGAGGCGCCCGATCTGTTCCAGAGCTTCGCGGTGGTGTTCGAGGGACCGGGCGACCTCTCGGAGGAGGCGTTCGAGCAGAACCTCTGGGCACGGGCGCAATCGCTTACCGACAAGGATGCCTGGCTCGGCCAGCCACACGACGCGCGCGTCGCGGACGACCCCGAGAACCCGCACTTTTCGCTGAGCTTCGGCGGCGAGGCGTTCTTCGTGGTCGGGCTGCACCCGCATGCGAGCCGGCCGGCCCGGCAATTCTCCTCGCCGGTGCTGGTGTTCAACCTGCACGCCCAGTTCGAGCGGCTGCGGGCCGAGGGTCGCTACGAGAAGCTGCGCGCCTCGATCCTGGAGCGCGACGAGGCCCTGGCCGGCAGCCTCAACCCGATGCTGGCACGCCACGGCGAGATCTCCGAGGCCCGCCAGTACAGCGGCCGGGTGGTCGGCGACGAGTGGCGCTGCCCGATGCAGGGCCGGCCTGCGGCTCCGGCGACGACAACCACCGACGACTGGCATCCCCTGGCTTCGCCGCTCGATCCCATCTTCCCGATGAACGGCGCCTGAGACGTCGCTGGATCGCGGCGGCCTTTGCCGCGTTTCCGGCCGGATTGAAGCGGAAGCGGAGACATCATGGATCGGGCGGACGTGCAGCAGATCGAGCCGCGCTCAGGCGTCGCCTTCACCCTCGACCGGGGACAGCGGCTCACGGTGATCGACCCGCGCGGGGAGCAGGTGGCCGACCTCGTCGCCTACAACCGCCACGACACCGGCGAGGTGATCTCGTCGGGGCGGACCCTCGATTATGCCAGCCGGATCTACCTGACCACCGGCGATCCGCTCTATTCCAACCGCTCCAACGTATTGCTGCGCATCGTCGAGGACACGGTCGGACGCCACGATTTCCTTCTGACGCCGTGCTCGGCCGACACGTTCCGGATCATCTACGGCGACACGGACCCGCATCGCGGCTGCTTCGGCAATCTGGCGGCGGCCCTCGCGCCCTACGGCATCGCGCCGGATGCGATCCCGGTTGCGTTCAACTGCTTCATGAACGTGCCGATCGACGGCACCACCGGAGCGCTCACCGTCGCGCCGCCGTTGAGCCGGGCCGGCGACCGGATCGTGTTCACCGCCGAGACCGACCTGATCATCGGTCTGACCGCCTGCTCGGCGCTGCAATCGAACAACGGTAGCTTCAAACCGATCCACTATCAAATCGACGGCTAGCGCGTGGAACATCGCCGGCGGCCCCGGCGATACAGAACCGTTTTTGTGCTCTTCGCTACGAAATCTTGAAACGACATTGCTTCTAAAGGAACCGACTGTCGAATAGACATCGGAAGATCCATACAGGCCGGTTCACGGCGAAATTCGGTCGCTGCCGAACGGCGTGTAGTTTGTGTTTACCAATCTTGTGTCTAACCTTCGCCGCGGAACAGCGCTGGGGGTACGATTCGCTGCGTATGGCGGCGCCTCCGGTGCTGAGAGCTCCCGACGGCCTTCGGCCGTCCCGTTCCCGGTGCCCCGATGACACGCTCGCAGACCAATCGCTCGCCTGAGGGCAACCCTGCGTCTCGGTGGCGTCTCGCGAACATCAGGCTGCGCCACAAGCTGGCGGCCGTGATGGCGCTGGTGCTCGCGGCCGTCGGCGTCCTCAGCGGCCTGAACTACGTCGAAACCCGCTCCTCGGCGCTCGAAGATCGCGCGCTGATGACCACGAATCTCGGCGACGTCGCGCAGAGCCTGCTCGGCCATTACGCGGCGCTGGCCTCCGCCGGCCGGATGCCCCTCGATCAGGCCCAGAAGGCCGCCCTCGAAGCCGTCAGCGCGCTGCGCTTCGGCAAGGCCGATTACTTCTTCGTCCTCGACACGGAGGGACGGCTGATCGCCAACGCGTTCAACACCAAGAATGTCGGCAAGGTGGTTCTGGATCAGACCGACATGCCGGGCGGAAAGCGCTACTTCGCCGAGATGGTCGAGCTGGCCAAGCGCGACGGCTCCGGCTTCGTCGATTACATGAAGCCACGCGCGGGCGGGACCGAGCCGGTCGAGAAGGTCGCGAGCGTGCAACTCTTCAAACCCTGGGGCTGGATCCTGGCGGCCGGCCTCTACCGGGACGACGTCCACACGGCCGTACGCCATCGCGCCATCACCAACGCCCTCTGGTCCGCGGGCCTCGTGCTCCCGGTGCTGGCCCTGCTCCTGCTCATCGGCAACGGCCTGTCACGGCCGATCGTCCGCCTGACCGCGGCGATGCGGGCGCTCGCCGGCGGCGACCTCGCGGCGCCGGTGGCGGATCAGCAGCGCGGCGACGAGGTCGGCGCGATGGCGCGGGCGGTGCAGGTGTTCAAGGAGGCGCTGGTCGCCAAGCGGGAGGCCGAGGCGGCCGCCGCCGTCGAGAACGCCGCCAAGATGCGCCGGGCCCAGGCCCTCGATGCACTGACCACCCGGTTCGACGCGCATGTCGGCGCGCTGACGCAGAGCCTGTCCTCGGCCGCCGTGGAGATGGAAGCCACCGCCCGGGAGATGACGCGCACCGCCGCGCGGACCACGGACCAGTCCGGGCGGGTCGCCGCCGCCTCCGAGCAGACATCGAGCAACGTCCAGACCGTGGCCGCCGCCAGCGAGGAGATGTCCGCCTCGATCCAGGAGATCGCGTCCCGTGTCGCCCAATCCTCGACGATGGCCGACCAGGCGAGCGTGGACGCGGCCCGCACGAACGCGCTGATGCAGGTTCTCTCCCGGGGCACGGACCAGATCAGCGAGGTGATGGGCCTGATCGCCGGCATCGCCGGGCAGACCAACCTGCTGGCGCTGAACGCCACCATCGAGGCCGCCCGCGCCGGTGAGGCCGGCCGGGGGTTCGCCGTGGTCGCCGGGGAAGTGAAGGCCCTGGCCGCCCAGACCGCCAAGGCCACCGACACGATCGCCGGCCAGATCGCCGCGATCCAGAGCGAGACCCGGCACGCCGTGGAGTCCATCCAGACGATCGGCGGCACGATCGACACGATGCGCACGGTGGCCCTGAGCGTGGCCGCGGCCATGGAGGAGCAGGGCGCGGCGACGAGCGAGATCGTCCGGAACGTCTCCCAGGCCGCGCAGGGCACGCAGGCCGTCAGCGCGGATATCGCCGAGGTGCTTCATGCCGCCGGAGAAACCGGCGCGGCCGCCGGTCAGGTGCTGAGCGCGGCCCAGGATCTGGCGCGCTACGCCTCGGGGCTCGGCCAGGAAGTGACCACGTTCCTGGCGGCGGTCAAAGCGGCCTGAGGCAGCGGGGGGACGGAACGTCCACGACGTTCAGCGTCGCTCGGGTCCCGTCCTCGACACGTCAAACGATCCCGTCGATCGCCACCCGCAGGTGCTCGGGCCCGCGCAGGGCGGCGCCCGATCGGTAGGGCGGCGGGTCTTCGACCAGCCGGGGGGCTTTGAGCCGCTTGGCAAGCGCCGTGAGCGCCGCCTCGGCCTCGAAGCGGGCCAGCGGGGCGCCGACGCAGTAATGCAGGCTGCCGCCGAAACCGAGATGCCGGATGCCGGCGCGGTCGGGATCGAAGCGGTCGGGATCCGGGAACACGGTGCCATCGCGGTTGCCGGAGGCGAGCAACAGGACGAGGTCGGCGCCCTCGGGGATCGTCACGCCGGCGATGTCGATGGAAGACAGCGTCTTGCGGGTCCGGAACTGCACCGGCGGCTCATAGCGCAGAAGCTCCTCGATCAGCCGGGGCGCGCGTTCGGGATCCTGGCGCAGGCGCTCCAGCTCGTCGGGGTGGCGCAGCAGCGTCAGCAGCCCGTTGGTGATCAGGTTCACGGTGGTCTCGTGGCCGGCCACCAGCATCAGGATCGAGGTGGCGATCAGGTCATAATCGCCCATCTTCACGCCCTCCAGCGTCGCCTCGTTGGCGAGGCCCGAGAGCATGTCGTCCTGCGGGTGCTTGCGCTTCTCCTTGATCAGGTCGGCCATGTAGCCGCCGATCGCGTCGAAGGTCCGGCTGTTCTCGTCGCGGATCTTGCGGTCGGACAGGCTGTCGGGCTCCAGGGCCGTGGCAAGTTGCGTCGCCCAGCCATGGAATTTCGGCTCGTCCTCCCGGGGCACGCCGAACAGCTCGCAGATCACCGTCACGGGCAACGGGTAGGCGAGGTCGTCGACCGCGTCGATCTCCCGGGCGGCGCATTTCTCGTCGAGCAGGTCGGCCACCAGCCGTTCGGAGCGGGTCCGCATCGCCTGGATGCGCGCGCGCGAGAACTGATGCATCACGGAGGCCCGCAGGACATCGTGGTCGGGCGGATCGCGGAAGATGAAGACCCGGTGCCGGTTCATCATCCAGTCCTTGAGCGGCTTGACGAGCAGGTCGGTGAGGGGATTGCCGGTGCGCGGCCGGTCTGCCGGGGGCAGGGTCTCGGAGCTGACTCGCGGATCCTGAAGCAGGCTCGCGATGGTGGCGTGGGTGGAGGCCACCCAGGTTCCGGACTCGGTCCCATCGTCTTGGCGCGAGACCGGATTCTCGCGCAGCTTCGCATAGACAGGGTAGGGATTCGCGCGGTTGGCGAAATCCTTGACCTGATTGAGGAGGGTGGCGTCAGGCATGCGGTGTCCGTGCTGCGCATC
This sequence comes from Methylobacterium sp. J-001, assembly GCF_022829565.1. Lineage (NCBI taxonomy): Bacteria > Pseudomonadati > Pseudomonadota > Alphaproteobacteria > Hyphomicrobiales > Methylobacteriaceae > Methylobacterium > Methylobacterium sp. J-001. The sequence goes on along the minus strand of NZ_JAKSYN010000089.1, from coordinate 17,492 downwards.
GTCCGGACGGGGAGCCGGTTCTCGGAGCGCTTCCAATCAAAACCCCGGCGCAGCATCCCGGATCCAGGCCGGGGCGCCAAGCCGTCAGGTGAAGCCCGGGGCGTGGATCGCGATTCCCTTCGCGGGCCGGTCGGCCGCGGCACCGCGCGGCGGGAACGGCGCCCCCGTGGCGACCATCTCGGCATGGGCCGGCAGCCAGCGGGCCGAATCGACCGATACCGCCGCGATGCAACGCCCCTCTCGGCCGTAGACGGCGATGAAGCGGCCCGAGGCGGGCTCGCCCTGGGTGAAAGCCAGGGCGTCCGCCCCCTCGGTCAGCCCGGCGGACTTGATCACGACGTCGCCCTGCGTCGACCAGAAGGTCGGCAGCGCCCCGTAGGGACCCTCGGGCTTCGCCCCGGCCAGCAGCCGCCCGGCATGGATCCCCTGCGCGACCGCTTGGCTCCAATGTTCCAGCGCCACCCGCCGGCCGCCGTAGAGGGGGTGGGGGAAGCGCGCTACGTCACCGGCCGCGGCGATCCGCGGATCGGGTTGCCCGTCGGCGTCGAGGACGTAGCCCGCGGCACCGCAATCGACGCCACCCGGATCGGCCGACAGGCCCGCCCCGTCGAGCCATTCGGTGTTGCGGACGGCCCCGAGGGCAATCACCGCGACATCCGCGTCGATGCGGGTGCCGTCGGTCAGGTGGGCGCGCACGAACCGACCACCTGCATCCTCCAGCCACTCAACCTCGCTGCCGCAGCGCAGATCGACACCCCGGCCGCCGTGGATCGCGCCGATGAGCGCGCCGACCGTGCTGCCGAGCACGCGCGCCAGCGGCGTCGGACCGGGTTCGACCAGGGTCACCCGCAGGCCGAGGTGTCGGCACAAGCTGGCGACCTCGCAGCCGATGAAGCCGCCGCCGATCACCAGAACCCGTCGGGGTCGGGCGGCCAGGGCGGCCCGCAGGGCGGCGGCGTCGTCCCGCCCGCGGAGGGTGAAGACACCGTCGAGCCGCCCTTCGTGCGGGTTCGGCCAGGGCCGGGCGCGGGTGCCGGTGGCGATCAGCAGGCGGTCGTAGGACAGAGCCCCCCCGTCCGCGAGGTGGAGGGTCCGGGTGCCGCGGTCGAGACGCACGGCCGGGCTGCCGAGCCGCCAGTTCACATCCGCGCCGAGGCTGCTCGGCAGGGTGGTGGCATCCGACCGGATCTCGCCGGTCAGGACGTGCTTCGACAGGGGCGGGCGGTCGTAGGGTCGGTAGGGCTCGGCACCGACGATGGTTACAGAGCCGGAGAACCCACACGCGCGCATGGCCTCGGCGCCACGAAGCGCTGCGAGGCCAGCCCCGACCACCACGGCACGGTCCGAACTTGGTATCATCTCAGGGGCCTCGCTCCGGATCCTCGACCCGGATCGCCTGGACCGGGCAGGCGATGCGCGCGCGCTCGATGTCGGCACGATCCTGCACGCCCGGAGCCGGGTCGTAGATCAGGGCCTCGTGCCCCTCGATCCGGAAATGCCGCGGCGCCGCATAGCAGCACTGCGCATAGGCTTGGCAGAGGTTCAGATCGACGCTCACCCGCAAGCCAGGTGGTGGGCTGGAGGACGCATCGGCGGGGACGGACATGGCGGTGCAACCACGGCGAAGGCGGCGGGTTCCGCAAGGGGTGCAGCAACCGCCGTCGCAGGGCCTTCGAACCAATCCACTAGAGTATCGTGGCCGTGCGTGGGGATCCGCGGCCCCGCGGAAAAGTTGTCGGCTCGAATCCGTAACGATTCACTGATCTAAAAATGTCCTGGGGGATCACGGTCAAATTGGAGCGGTGGAATTCCCCTCCGGGACCGTTCCCTCTATTGTCGCGCTGCCCCGCGGACCGACCCGAAATCCCGCGATCTCAGGAGGGCACCATGCCGTACGGTGCACGAACGAGTCTCGCCGCCCTGATCCTGTCCCTCGCTCTGGGCGCGACCAGCGTGCGGGCCGAGCAGGCGTCGGGCTGGACCGATCCGCCGGCCCGCAATCCGGCCCCGGTGGCTAGTCCGGCCGAGGCTCAGAAAGCCGCCCCGCCGCCCGCCTCGACCCCTGCTGCCGCAGCACCGGCCCGCAAGGCGGTCGCCGCGCGGCCCATCCAGAAACGGATCGCGACGCATCGCACCGGCCCGGAGGCCAGGCGGGCTGCAACGACGGTGCACCGGCCGCGCATCGCCGCTTCCCCGACCCGGACCGCGCGCGCCCACAGGATGGTCGCGGTCGCGCCACCGCCCCCGCCGCCGCTGGACAGCTACCCGCGTTACCGGGCCTACAATTACGGACCGGGCTATGCCGACGAGCGACTGGAGCGCCTGCGCGCCGCGGAGGCCGCGGGCTACCTCGTCGTGCGCCGCCGCTCCGTGGAATTCCCGGACGGCCGGTCCCTACGGGTCTACCGGCCGGACGACGAGGGCGAGCCGTTCTGAGCGGAGGCCTCCGCGAACACGCTCCGCAGCGGCGCCCGCAGGATCTTGCCCGCGGGGTTGCGGGGCAGGAGCCCGTCCCAGACCACGACGCGCACCGGCACCTTGAACGCCGCGAGCCGCTCGGCCGCGAAAGCCCGGATCTCCTCCGGGCCGGTCCGGGCGCCCTCGGCCAGGGCCACGATGGCGCCGGGCTCCTCGCCGAGCGTCGGGTGGGGCACGGCCAGCACCACCGCGTCGATCACGTCCGGATGCGCATAGAGGACGTTCTCGACCTCGCAGCAATAGATGTTCTCGCCGCCGCGGATCAGCATGTCCTTGATCCGGTCGACGATGGTCAGGAAGCCGTCCGCATCGGCCCGAGCGAGGTCGCCGGTGCGCAGCCAGCCGTCGGACAGAACCTCCGCGGTGGCCGCCGGGTCGTCCCAGTAGCCACGGACCACGTTCGGGCCCTTCACGCACAGCTCGCCGATGCTGCCGGGGGCTAAGTCCTGGCCCAGCGGATCGAGGATCCGCACCTCGCAGACCGGCAGGGGCGGGCCGCAGGATTCGGGATGGGCCAGGTAATCCTCGGCCTGGTGATGGGTGAAGGTCGCCGAGGTCTCGGTCATGCCCCAGCCGGTGGCGGGGACGGCCTTCGGGAAGGCCTCGCCCAGGGCACGCACCAAGTCGCCGGCCGCCGGGGCGCCGCCATAGGTCACCGATTCCAGGCTCGGCAGCGGCCGACCCGCCTCCCGGGCGGCGGTGGCGAGCTGCCAGGCGATGGTCGGGACGCCGCCGGCGCCGGTGCAGCCCTCCCGGTCGATCAGGTCGAGGGCCTCAACGGCGTCCCAGCGATGCATCATCACCAGGCGATGGCCGCCATAGAGCGCCGCCCCGAGGCTCGCGTGGCAGCCGGTGACGTGGAACAGCGGGATCACCAGAAGCGAGGCCCGCTGCGGTGCGGCGGGGTCCGGCCGCGGCGGTGCCTCGCCCCGGCGCAGGGCGCTGCGCGACGCGGAATAGGGATAGGCCATCACGGTGGTCGCCGCGGCCCGGTGGGTGCCGACCGCGCCCTTCGGCCGGCCCGTGGTGCCGGAGGTGTAGAACAGGGTGGCGTCGTCCTCCGGATCGAGGGCGATGTCGGGCGGCGACCGGTCGGGCAGGGCGGCCCAATCCGCCACCGGGCCGATCACGTCGCCGAGCGGCGTCGCCCGCTCGTCAGGCTCCATCCGCGTGACAAAAATCCGCTCCAGGGCCGGGCACTCGACCCGGTGAGGGGCGATGCGCTCGTATCGGGCGCCGTCGGCGATCAGCACCCGCGCGCCGGAATGCCGGAGCGCGTAGGCCAGTTCCGGCCCGGTCCACCAGGCGTTGAGCGGCGTCGCGATCGCCCCGGCCAGCAGGGCGCCGTAGTAGCAGACCGGCCATTCCGGCAGGTTGCGCACCGCGATCGCGACCCGGTCGCCCTTGCCGATCCCGGCCGCCACCAGGGCGTGGGCCAGGGCGGTCGCGGCGCGGGCGAAGCCCGTGAAGGTGACGCGCTCGTCCCGGTAGACCACGAAGGTCCTGTCGCCATGGCCCTGGGCGATGCGGAACAGGTCGCGCAGGGTCGGGGGCGCGTTCGTCCAGATCCGGGTCGGCACACCGCGGATCGGCACCGTGGCGATCGCGAAGGGCGCGCCCGGCCCGGTGAGGCGCGCTTCCGCCTCGCGGAAGGAGAGGGCGGGCCAGCCGGCGGGAAGGCGGTGATCCGGGCTCATCGTGCGATCGTCACGCCGCCGTCGATCACCAGCGCCTGGCCGGTGACGAACCGGCCCGCCGGCGAGGCCAGGAACACGGCCGCCCCCGCGATCTCGTCGGGCTCGCCGATCCGGCGCAGCGGCGCGGCGGCGGTGGTGGAGGCCAGCATCTCGGGATCCTCCCACAGGGCCCGGGCGAAATCGGTGCGGATCAGCCCCGGGCAAAGGCAATTCACCCGGACGTTGGCCGGGCCGTATTCCACCGCGTAGTTGCGCGCGAGCTGGAGGTCGGCAGCCTTCGAGACGTTGTAGGCGCCGATCACCGGCGACCCCTTCAGCGCGCCGATGGAGGAGACGATCACGATCGCCCCGTCCCGCCGCGCGACCATGCCGGGGGCGACCATCTGGATCAGCCAGTGGTTCGACAGGACGTTGTTCTCCAGGATTTTTCGGAACTGCGCGTCCGAGATGCCGGCGAGCGGCCCGTAATACGGGTTGCTGGCGGCGTTGCAGACCAGCACGTCCACCGGCCCGAGCCGGGCCTCTGTCTGCGCGACCAGATCTTCCAGTTCCACCTTCACCGAGATGCTCGCCGGGATCGCCACCGCGCGACCCGGGCCGTGGGCGGCCTCGATCTCCGCCACCACCGCCTCGCAGGCCTCGCGCTTGCGCGACGAGATCACCACCCGGGCGCCGTGCTCGGTCATCCGCAGGGCGATCGCCCGGCCGATGCCCCGGGACGAGCCGGTGATCAGCGCGACCTTGTCGGTCAGATCGAACAGGGACATGGCGCGTCCTCGCTGAGCCGGGTCAGGTGTCATCGAGCGTCCAGCATCGACCGGCGCAGGCGCGCCATGCCGGCGAGCCAGCGTTCGGGGTCGTCGGCCCGGCGGCGGGCGTAGTCCGCGACCTGCGGGTGCGGCAGGATCAGGAACCGGCCCAGCGCCAGCCCGTCGAAGGCCGCCTCGGCCACGGAGGCGGGCGACAGCACGCCGTCGCGGGCAGCGGCGCTGGCCCCGCCGAGCATGGCGGTGTCGACCCCCTGCGGGCACAGGGCGGCGACCCGGATGCCGTCCGCGGCATGCGCGATGGCGATGTGCTCCAGGAAGGCGAGGGCGGCGTGCTTGGTCGCCGAATAGGTGGCGCCGCCGATCTGGCTCAGCAATCCGGCCGCCGAGACGGTGCCGAGGAAGGCGCCCCCGCCCCGGTCGAGCCAGAGCGGAACCAGGATTCGGGCCGCATGGACATGGCCCATCACGTTCACCGACCAGGCCCGGTCCCAGCTCGCCGGATCGGCCGAGGTCGCGAGCCCGGGATCGGGGTCGCGCTCCAGGATGCCGGCATTGGAGCAGTAGAGCGCGATCGGCCCGATCTCGGCCTCGATCCGGGCCAGCGTCCCCGCGACGGCCTCGGCATCCGCCACGTCCAGCGCGTAGGCGCGGCCGCCGAGCCGGGCGGCAACGGCCTCCGCCCCGGCGCCGTCCCGGTCGAGGGCGACGATCGTTGCGCCCCGGGCCTGCGCGGCCTCGGCGAGCGCCCGGCCGATGCCCCGTGCGGCCCCGGTGACGGCGACGACGCGGCCCGCGAGATCCATCTCAGGCCCCCGCGCGCTCGGCGAACGCCCAGGCCCTTGCGGCGAGTGCGGGCACCCGCGCCGCCATGGCGGCGGCGTGCTCGCTCGCGGCGTTGCCGGCCTTGGCGCGGGCCGCCACACCCTGGAGGATGCCGACCAGCCGGAACAGGTTGTAGGCGAAGTACCAGTCGAGGTCGGGCAGGGCGACGCGGTCCGCGGCCCGGCAGTAGAGCGCCACAGCCTCGTCCCGGGTTGGGATGCCGAGCGCCGGCAGGTCGAGGCCGCCGAGGCTGCTGCGCCCGTCCGCGGGCAGCTCCCAATGCATCAGCAGGTAGGTGAAATCGGCGAGCGGATCGCCCAGCGTCGACAGCTCCCAATCGAGCACCGCGCTGACGCCGCCGTCGGGGGAAAAGATCAGGTTGTCGAGGCGGTAATCGCCGTGGACGATGGCCGCGCCCTGCTGCTCGGGCACGGTGCGGGGCAGCCAGGCGATCAGGCGCTCGACATCCTCCAGCCGACCATCCTCGGCGGCGCGGTACTGGCGGGTCCAGCGGTCGACCTGCCGGGCGAAGTAGTTGCCGGGCTTGCCGTAATCGGCGAGTCCGGCCGCCTCCGGCTCGATCGCGTGGAGGCGGGCCAGCGTCGCGATCATCATGGCGTAGTGGCGGTGCCGGGCATGCGGGTCGAAGCCGGGCAGGGTGCCGTCCCAATGCACGGTGCCGCCCACCGCCTCCATCACGTAGAAGGCCGCGCCGATGATGGTTTCGTCTTCGCAGAGCGCGAAGGGGCGCGGGACGGGAAACCCCTCGCCGTAGAGTGCGCCGATCACCCGGAACTCGCGCTCCACCGCATGTGCGGAGGGCAGCAGCGGCCCGAACGGCTTGCGCCGCAGCACGTAGGCCTGGCCCGGCGTCTCCAGCCGGTAGGTCGGGTTCGACTGGCCGCCGCGGAACTGCTGCAGGTCAAGCGGCCCGGCATAGTCGCGGACGTGCTCGGCGAGCCAAGCGGCGAGCCGCGCCTCGTCGATCCGATGGCGCGGCTCGACCGGCTTCACGCCGGAGAAGGCGTCGGGGCCGCTCATGTACCCTCCCGGGCATTGGTGTAGCGCCCGAATTCGAGTCGGGCGATGGAGCGGTTGTGCACCTCGTCCGGCCCGTCGGCCAGCCGCAGGGTGCGGATATGGGCGTACATCCTGGCCAGTCCGAAATCCTCGGACACGCCGGCGCCGCCATGGGCCTGGATCGCGTCGTCGATCACCTTGAGGGCGATCCGCGGCGCGGCGACCTTGATCATGGCGATCTCGAGCTTGGCACCCTTGGCGCCGACCTTGTCCATCATGTCGGCGGCCTTCAGGCAGAGCAGGCGGGTCATCTCGATATCGATCCGCGCCTCCGCGACCCGCTGCTCCCAGACCGACTGCTCGCTGATCCGCTTGCCGAAGGCGACCCGGGAGACCAGGCGCCGGGCCATGGCCTCGAGCGCCGCCTCGGCGACCCCGATGGTGCGCATGCAATGGTGGATGCGCCCCGGCCCGAGTCGCCCCTGCGCGATCTCGAAGCCGCGCCCCTCGCCGAGGATCAGGTTCTCGGCCGGGACGCGCACGGTCTCCAGCACCACCTCGCCGTGGCCCTTGGGCGCGTCCTCGTAGCCGAAGACCGGCAGCAGCCGCTCGACCCGCAGGCCGGGCGTGTCCATGGGCACGAGGATCTGCGATTGCTGCCGGTGCCGGGGCGCGTCCGGATCGGTCTTGCCCATCAGGATCGCGATCGTGCAGCGCGGATCGCCGACGCCGGTGGACCACCATTTGCACCCGTCGATGACGTAATCGTCGCCGTCCCGGCGGATCGCGGTCTCGATGTTGGTGGCGTCCGAGGAGGCCACGTCCGGCTCGGTCATCAGGAAGGCCGAGCGGATTTTTCCGTCCATCAGCGGCCGCAGCCAGCGTGCCTTCTGCTCCGGGCTGCCGTAGCGGTGCAGCACCTCCATGTTGCCGGTGTCGGGCGCCGCGCAGTTGAAGCATTCCGACGCGATCCCGACCTTGCCCATTTCCTCGGCGCAGAGCGCGTAATCGAGGTTCGTCAGGCCGGCGCCGCGGTATTCATCGGTGTCGTGCTCGGGGGAGGGCGGCAGGAACAGGTTCCACAGGCCCTCGGCTCGCGCCCTCTCCTTCAAGCGCTCCATCGTCGGCGAGGGCGCGCGGCTCGCCGCCCGCTCGGCTGCCACCGCACCGGCGGCGGGCCGGATTTCATCGGCGATGAAGGCGCGGACCCGGGTCAGCCAGTGCGTCTGGGATGGGGAGAGGTTGAAATCCACGGCATCCGCTCCCCGATGTTGTTCTGATGGGATCCGCGCATCTCCCTCCCCCCGCAGAGGGGGGGAGGGAGAGCGGCGCGTGCGACCACATTCCTCACAAATACTTCGCCCCCATCTCGCCGGCGAACCGGTCCGGCGGGCCTTCCCAGACGATGCGGGCCTGTTCCAGCACGTAGACCCGGTCGGCATGGGGGAGCGCGAAGGTGACGTTCTGCTCGCCGAGCAGGACGGTGATCGGCGTGGTCTGGCGCAGGCGCTCCAGGGCCTTCGACAGCAGCTCCAGGATCACCGGGGCGAGGCCGAGCGTCGGCTCGTCGAGGATCAGGAGGCGCGGGCGCATCATCAGGGCGCGGGCGATGGTCAGCATCTGCTGCTCGCCGCCGGACAGCGTCCGGGCGGTCTGGGCCTCCCGGGCCTTGAGGATCGGGAACAGCTCGTAGAGCCAGTCGCGCTGCTTGGCGCTCTCGGCCTTCGGGAAGTGCTGGCCGCCGAGATCGAGGTTCTCGCGAACATTGAGGTCGCCGAACAGCTCGCGGGTCTCGGGCACCTGGACGATGCCGGCCCGGGCGATCGCGGCGGGGCTCAAGCGGGCGAGATCCCGGCCGTCGAACCGGATCGTGCCGGTATGCGGGACCAGCCCCGAGATGGCGTTGAACAGGGTGGTCTTGCCGGCGCCGTTGAGGCCGACCACCGACACGAACTCGCCCTCGTGGACGTGGATCGCGGCACCGCGCAGGGCCTGCGCCTTCCCGTAGAGCACGTCGACATTCTCGACCGTGAGCAGCGATTCCAGCTTGAAGGCGGCCTCGGGCCGGGCCGCGGTCTCGATGCTGCCGCCGAGATAGACCCGGCGCACGGTCGGATCGGCCATCACGGAGTCGGCCGAGCCCTCGGCGATGCGCTCGCCGAGATACATGGCGAAGACCCGGTCCACGAGGGCCGCGACGCTCTTCACGTTGTGGTCGACGAGGAGCACCGCCTTGCCCTCGTCGCGAAAACCCCGGATCAGCTCGGAGAAGGCCGCGACCTCGCCCCCGGTCAGGCCCGCGAACGGCTCGTCCACCAGCACCACTTTCGGGTCGCGGGCGATCGCCTTGGCGAGCTCCAGCCGGCGCAGATCCGCGAAGGGCAGGGTGCCGGGGCGCCGATCCGCCACGGCGCCGAGGCCGACGCGCTCGGCGATGTCTTTCGCGCGGCGCGCGACGTGGGGATCCGCGACCAGGCGGAGCAGGCTGTCGGGCAGGAGCGCGAGGCTGATATTCTCCAGCACGGTCTGTCGCTGGAGCGGGCGGGCGTGCTGGAACACGAGGCCGACGCCGGAGCGGGCGACCCGATGGGCCGGCAGCCCGCCGATCTCGGCGCCGTCGAGGCGGATCGAGCCGGCGCTCGGCCGCTCCAGCCCCATGATCAGCTTCATCACGGTGGACTTGCCCGAGCCGTTCGGCCCGATCAGCCCCAGGATCTCGCCGGGCCGCAGGTCGAGGTCGATGTCCTTGACGGCGACGAGGCCGCCGAAGCGCTTGGTCAGGCCGCGCACCGTGAGGCAGGGCTCGGCGAGGGACGCGGTCCGCGGGGGCGTTGGGCGGACGGCGACGGTCATCGTGCTCTCCGGACGGATGCGAGGCCGAGCAGTCCCGAGGGCACGAACAGGATGACGAGCAGCGCCACCGCCGAGACCACGAAGGTCGAGAGCGCGCCGAGCGGTCGGAGCAGCTCGCCCGCGGCGATCAGGAACACCGCCCCCAGCGCAGCGCCCACGATGGTCCGGCGTCCGCCGAGCACCGCGGCGATGATCACCTGCACGCCCACCGCGGTGTCGATCAGCGTGCCGACCGAGGCGGTGCCCATGTAGAAGACCACCAATCCGCCCGCGAGGCCCGAGAAGGCGGCGCTGACCGCGAAGGCCGCGAGCTTGTGCTTGGCGACGTTGAAGCCGAGCGCGCCGGTCACGATCGGGTCCTGGCCGGAGGCCTGGAGGATCAGCCCCACGGGCGAGCGGGCGATGGCGGTGAGCACCAGACCGGCAAACGCCATGAAGCCGAGTGCGATCCAGTAATTGGTGTCGGCGTCGATGGAGATCACGTCGGGCACGGTGAGCCCGATCTCGCCGCCGGTGATCCCGGAGAACACCACGATCATGTTCTGCAGGAGCAGCACCGCGACCAGCGTGATCAGCCCGAAATACGGCCCCCGCACCTTCAGGGCCGGCAGCGCCAGGGCCAGCCCGCCGACCACCGCCAGCACCGTCCCGGCCGCCAGGCAGTAGGGGATCGGCACTTCGTAGCGGTTGTTGAGGATGCCGGCCCCGTAGGCCCCGAGTCCGATCAGGAAGGTCGGTCCGAAATTGACCTCGCCGGCGAAGCCGAACAGCAGGTCCCAGGCCATGGCGAAGACGCCGAAATAATACGCGATGGTCAGGAGCCCGAGGATGTAGCCCGAGACCCACCAGGGCAGGAACGCGGCCAGGGCGAGCGCCAGGAGCGCGACCCAGAAGCCCGGGGTGGTGAGGAGCTTCATGAGCGGGTCCATCCTCCGCGCGTTGCCCTCCCCCCTTTGCGGGGGAGGGTGGGCCGGCCGTCAGGCCGGGTCGGAAGAGGGGAGCGCGGTGTCCGAAGAAGGCGTGACGCCCGATCCATCCTGCATCGTCGCGCTGCCCCTCTCCCGACCCCCTTCGGGGGCCACCCTCCCCCGCAGAGGGGGGAGGGCGTGCCATGGAGGTCGCGCGCCTCCCATTCGGACCACGGGCGGACAAGTCCCCAAAAAACCATCACCGCCGCCCCAGCAGGCCCTGCGGGCGCAGGTACATCACGGCCACGAGCAGCAGCAGCGCCGGGATCACCCGGTAGGCCGGGGAGATCAGGTAGGCTGTGGCGGTCTCGAGATAGCCGACCACATAGGCCGCGATCAGCGAGCCGGTGACGCTGCCCAAGCCCCCCAGCACCACGATCGAGAAGGCGCTCGCGGTGAGCGGCCCCACCGAGTAGGACGAGACCCCCAAAAACATCCCGAGCAGCACCCCGGCGATGCCGGCGAGCAGCCCGTAGATCGCCCAGACCGCGACGTAGATCCGGGACATGTCGTGGCCGAGCAGCGTGACCCCGCGGGGGTTCATGGAGGCGGCGAGCAGGACCTTGCCGGCCCGCGCCTTGTTCACGAACACCCAGAGCAGACCGATCACGATCCAGCAGATCACCGCGGTGAAGATCTCGTTCTTCGGCGTGCGGACTCCGGCGATCTCGATCACCCCCTCGACGATCGGCAGCACCGTCTTCGGGTTGTCGGTGAAGAAGTAGGCGACCAGCTCCTGGATCATGATGCCCCAGAGCAGGGTGCCGGTGAGCACGAAGATCTCTTTCTCCTCCCGGGGGATCGCCTTGCTGCGCTCGATCGGGGCGACGATGGCGAAGTAGGTGACCAGGGCGGCGGCCAGGCCGCACAGGATGCCGATGCCGGCGCCCGCGTAGGAGCCGAGGCCGAACTGGGACGAGGCCGCCCAGGCGGCGACCGCGGCCATCACCATCAGCGCGCCGTGCGAGAGGTTGAGCACGCCGGAGACGCCGAAGATCAGGGTGAAGCCCATCGCGCCGAGCGCGTAGAGCGCCGAGATCGCGAAGCCGTCGACGAGGATCTGGAGCCCGATCATTGTTTTGGGCCTCTCGCGTCGCGATTACTGGACCGCCGGCTTCACAGCGGGGGGCAGGATCAATGTCCCGTTGGCCACCGCCGCCGGCCAGATCGCGACCTGCTTGCCAGCCTGCCATTGCGCCAGCAGCCCGGTGACGAAGCCCTGCCCGTACTTGATCGAGTGGGTGAAGGTCTCGTCCTTGCCGTAGAACTGGATGCGCCCGACCGTGCCGAGCCAATCGGTCTTCTCCAGGGCGTCCACCAGCTTGTCGGCTTCGGTGCTACCGGCGCGCTTCACCGCATCCGCGGCGTAATGCATGGCGTCGTAGGCCATGTAGCCCGCGTAGGACGGGGCGCCGCCGAAGCGCTTGATGTAGGCGTCCGTGAAGGCGTTCGTCTTCTCGGTCATCGCCACGCCGGGGACCGCGATGGCGTCGAACAGCACGCCCTGCGTGCCGCCGTTGGTGTTGGCCCAGAAGGTGGAGGAAGTCGCCTGGCCGCTGATGCCGGTCATGGCGATCGGCACCTGCTGGTTCTGCCACTGCACGGTGGGCTGCACGCCGACATGGGCGATGCCGGTGACGATCAGGTCGGGCTTGGCCGCCTCGATCTTGTTGTAGATCGGCGTGAAGTCGCCCGTATCCGGCGAGAACCGGACGTGCTCCACCACCGTGAGCCCGGCCTTGGGCAGGCATTCCTCGTAGGCCGCGTCGAGCGGGCGGGTCCAGGCCGCGTCCTCGCTCATGATCGCCGCGGATTTCGCCTTCAACAGCCCGACGAGCGCCTCCTTGGCCGAGTCGCAGACCGACTGCGCCAGGGCGTGCGAGGTCAGATAACCGTGGAAGGTGTAGCGGTTGCGCGCGTAGTCCTTGTGGACCGCGACGCTGATCTCGTTGGAGGCGGCGCCCGGCGTGATCATCGGCGTCTTGAGCCGCGCCGACCACGGCATCAGGGCCAGAACGACCTCGGAGATATAGCTGGCGATGACGAGGTTGACCTTGTCCTCGCTGACCGCCCGCTGGAAGGCGCGGACCGCGTCGGAGGCGGAACTCTTGTCGTCGTAGGTCACCACCTGGATCTGGCGGCCGTCGATTCCGCCCTGGGCGTTGATCTCGTCGGCGGCGAGCTGGACCGCCTTCGGGATCGCGGCCCCGGCCACCGACTGCGCCTCGGCGATCACCCCGATCTTGATCGGGTCGGCGGCGCGCGCCTGCCCCGAGACGATCAAGCCCGCCGCGAGCAGCACGGGCAGCGTGCGCCGAATCGGGGCATGCCGAGCGACGACGCGCACGGTCTCGGACATCGGCGATTCCTCATCCCAGTGCCCGAATTTTTTATTCGCGGGCTTGGGATGAACTGTATCCGTGCCAAGCCAGATCACAAGACCTGCGTCGGGATTGGCCGGTGACGTTTCGGCCGAGTCGTTTTCCGCCGGGGGTATCGACTCACGCAGCGCCGTCCTAGGCTCGGAGCGGCTTCGCGAAACGCGGGCTCGACGGCCTCGAAGAAGGGCGACGCACAGGTGAGGAACGCACACTCGGCCGCGGCCGGGGTTCGCCCCGGACCGCGGCCCCGGATTCCCGCAACGCGACCCGCCCAGCGGCATCGGTCGCGGGGACGGCGCGAATGAGCCTGCGCTGGACCCGGCGCCCCGAGGGCTCGACCTGGGGGGATTTCGGCCCCGACGACGAGCTCGGGCGGCTGAACCTCCTGACCCCCGAGAAGGTGCGCCAGGGCGTCGCCGAGGTGCGCGAGGGCCTGACCTTCTGCCTCAGCCTGCCCCTCGACCTGCCGGGCGGCAACGTCCTCAACCCGCGCCGCCATCCGCCGCAGATCACCCCGACCCGGCGGGCCAACGGCCGGCCGAACATGAACTTCCCGGTCTGCGAGGAGGTCGCGGGCGCCACCGACGTGATCTGCGACGACCGCGCGCTGATCCATCTGCAATACTCGACGCAGTGGGATTCGCTCGCCCATGTCGGCGCGCTGTTCGATGCCGACGGCGCGGGCGCGGCACCGACCTTCTACAACGGTTTTCGCGGCGGCCGGGACATTGTCGGGCCGAGCACGCCCGAGGCGGCCGACCAGCCGTCCCGGGCGAAAAAACTCGGGATCGAGCGCCTGGCCGAAGTCGGCATGCAGGGCCGCGCCGTGATGATCGACCTGCGCGCCCATCTCGGCGACGCCAAGGTCAAGGTCGGCTACGACCAGCTCGCCCGGATCCTCGAGGCCGACGGCGTCGTGATCGAGCCCGGCGACATGGTCTGCCTGCATACCGGCTTCGCCGAGCGGCTGATCGCCATGGGCGGCACGCCCGATCCGAAGCAGGTCCACAACCTCTGCGCCGGCCTCGACGGCCGGGACCCGCGGCTCCTCGATTGGATCACCCGCTCGGGCCTCTGCGCGCTGATCGCCGACAACTACGCCGTCGAGGCCTATCCCGCCGGGGCGGGGCCGGCCTGCTGCGCGACCCTGCCGCTCCACGAGCACTGCCTGTTCAAGCTCGGGGTCAATCTCGGCGAGCTGTGGCACCTGACGCCGCTGGCCGACTGGCTGCGCACTCATGGGCGCAACCGCTTCCTGCTCACCGCGCCGCCGCTGCGCCTGCCCGGCGCGGTCGGCTCGCCGACGACGCCGATCGCGACGGTCTGAGGGGGCGGCATCATGGAGATCGCGATCGTCGGCGGCGGCCTGATGGGGCACGGCATCGCCCTGGTGCTGGCGCTCCACGGGCATGCCGTGCGGATCACCGACACGGATGCGCAGACCCGCGCCCGGGTGCCGACGCTCATGGAATCGGCGCTGGCAACCCTGCAGGAGGCGGGCGCCGCACCGGACGGCTGGGACGCCGCCCGGCTCGCCGAGGCCGTCCGCGTCGAGGCGGACCTCGAACCGGCGGTGGCGGGCGCCGGCCTGGTCATCGAGGCGATCACCGAGAACCCGGAGGCCAAGCAGGCGCTGTTCGCCGCGCTCGACCGGCTCTGCCCGGCCGACGCGATCCTGGCCAGCAACACCAGCTATCTCGACGTCTTCCCGCTGATCCCGCAGGCCCGCCAGGCCCGGGCGCTGGTCATGCACTGGTACACGCCGCCCTACATCGTCGACCTCGTCGACGTGGTCCCGGGTCCTGGCACGGATCCGGCGGTGATCGCCGCGATGCGCGACCTCGTGCTCGGCCTCGGTCAGGTGCCGATCGTGCTCAAGCGCTTCATCCCCGGCTACGTCGCCAACCGGATCCAGTCGGCGATCAGCGCCGAGGTGTTCCGGCTGCTGGACGCGGGCATCGCCGAGCCGCGCGACATCGACGACGCGATCATCCACGGGCTCAGCTTACGCATCCCGATCCTCGGCCACCTCGCCAAGGCCGATTTCACCGGGCTGGACCTGACCCGGCGCGCCCTGGCGAATGCCAGCTACGTGCCGCCCCCGCCCCGGACCCGGTCGGAGACCCTGGACGCGCTCTGCGCCGAGGGCCGGACCGGGGTGATGGCGGGGCGCGGCTATTTCGATTGGGGCGGGCGCGAGCCGGCGGAGCTGTTCCGCGCGCGCGACCGCAAGCTCCTGGCGCTCAAGACGGCGATGGTCGGGATCGGCCGGATGGAGGGCACATGATCGGCGCGGACCTGTCCGGACGGCGCATCCTCGTCACCGGCGCCGCCTCGGGCATCGGGCTGGCGACGGTGACGCTGTTCGCCCGCAACGGCGCTAGCGTGGCCCTGAACCACCTGCCCGACGATCCCCGCGGCCCCGCGGAGGCCGAGCGTCTCGCCGGCGAGGGCTTGGCTGTGATGGCGCTCCCCGGGGACGTGTCCCAGCCCGGCGCGGCCGAGGCGATGGTGGCGGCCGGGATCGCGGCGCTCGGCGGCCTCGACGTGCTGGTCAACAATGCCGGGACCTCCGGCACCACCGCGCCGATCGCCTTCGAGGACCTCGACGCGATGACGGAAGAGTTTTGGCAGACGATCCTGGCGACGAACCTGATCGGCCCGTACCGCTGTTCGCGGGCCGCGGCGGCCAGTCTGAAAGAAAACCGCGGGGCGATCGTCAACACGGCCTCGGTGGCGGGACTCGGGCGGCGGGGCTCCTCGATCGCCTACTCGGCCAGCAAGGCCGGCCTGATCAACCTGACCCGCAGCCTCGCCCGGGCACTCGCCCCGGACGTGCGGGTCAACGCCGTTGCCCCCGGCCTCGTCGCCACGCCCTGGACCGAGCCCTGGCCGGAAGCGCGCAAGGCCGCGACCGTGCAGCACACGATGCTGCGCCGCATGGCCCGGCCCGAGGACATCGCCGAGACGATTTTCTTCCTGGCCGCGGGCGCCGCCTACATCACTGGCGAGACCATCACGGTGGATGGCGGAGCGCTATAGCGCGGCTCGCCTCCGCCCAGGCGGCCACCCGGTTTCGCCCATCGTGGATCAAGGCACGCTCTCCTCCCCCCTTGCGGGGAAGAGCCGGAGGTGGGGGTGGTTCAGGATCGAGCGGCCCGGTGCCGTCTGCACGACCCCCACCCCTAACCCCTCCCCGCAAGGGGGAGGGGAAAACCCTGCAGCATCAGGAACAGGGCCAGGGAGAAAAACATGTCCCGGACGACCGTCATCACCTGCGCCCTCACGGGCTCGTTCGACACGCCTCGGAAGAACCCGGCGGTGCCGGTGAGCCCGAAGGCCATCGCGCAATCGGCCCTGGAGGCGGCCTCCGCAGGGGCCGCGGTGGTCCACATCCATGTGCGCGATCCCGAAACCGCCACGCCCAGCATGGAGCTCACCCATTACCGCGAGGTGGTCGAGCGGATCCGCGAGCGGAACGCGTCCGTGATCCTCAACCTCACCACCGGGGCCGGGGGCCGGTTCGTGCCCGGCGACCCCGACCCGTCGGTGGCGGGACCCGGCACCACCTTCATGTCGCCCAAGACCCGCACCCGGCACGTCTCGGCGCTGCGCCCCGAGATCTGCACCCTCGACGTCGCCACGATGAATTTCGGCGAGCACCTGTTCCTCAACACCCCCGCGCACCTGCGGACCATGGCGGGCCAGATCCGCGCGGCCGGGGTGAAGCCGGAGATCGAGGTGTTCGATCTCGGCCAGATCGAGCTGGCCCGGTACCTGATCGCGGAGGGGCATCTGGCGCGGCCACCCCTGTTCCAGATCTGCCTCGGCATCCCCTGGGGGGCGCCCGCGACCCCGGAGGCCCTGGTGGCGATGCGCGCCCGGCTGCCCGAGGACGCGATCTGGTCGGCCTTCGGCATCGGCCGGGAGGAATTCCCGATGCTGGCGGTGGCCGCCGGCATGGGCGGCAACGTCCGGGTCGGGCTGGAGGACAACCTGTACCTGTCCCGGGGCGTGCTCGCGCCCAGCAACGCCGCCCTGGTGGAAAAGGCCGTCAGCCTGCTGGCCCATCTCGACCGCGAGCCGGCGACGCCCGACGAGGCGCGGGCGATCTTCGGGCTGGCGCCGCGCGGGTGAGGGGTCCACGCATCGCGGGTAGCGCCGCAGGCCGAAGGTGAGGGTGGGTCGCCGTTCCAGTGCGGGCTCGGGGATTCACATATCGGGTCTGCAGAAGCCACGGGAAGCACTGCGGCTTTCCCTACCCCCTCTGCGGGGGAGGGAGGCCCGCTTGCGTTAGCCGGGGGCGTGATCCGGCAGCGATGGATCAAGCCGTGATGCGGCAGGTGTGACCGGCCTCTCGTGTTTCGCACGGACCGCTCCGCGAAACTCCGGCGAACGTACAGGCCACTCTGCGCCCCCGTGGCCCGGGCGAGACGCGCGTAGCCTACCACCCGCCCGTATCCGGCATCGAAGCGGCGTTGCGTTAGGACATAGGGTGTGCGG
>NZ_JAKSYN010000216.1:0-3408 GCF_022829565.1 Methylobacterium sp. J-001 | reverse complement strand
TTGCGTCGATCCGGTATGAATGAGGGGCCTCTGAAACGGAGGCACCCCGATGTCGGACGAGAACGAAACTCCCATCCCCACCTCCGGTCGCCCCGGTTGGACATCCCCGGCCCGGAAGGCTCGCAGGGGGATGTCGAAGCGGCAGAAGCACAGCCTCGACGCCCATGCCGAGACAGAGGCCGAGCGCCGTAAGAACCGTCCGGCGACCGGTACGCGCAAACGGGACGATGTCGGGAGGGCGGAGCTGCATGCACTGCTGCAGGTCCTGCGCGCGCGCCCGGACTACAACGAGGTACAGATTCTCCAGCGGTACACGAACCAGTTGCTCAAGAAGGCGCATTTCAACAAAGGAGAGGCCGAGCGGGTGATCGCCGATATGATCGTCCGAGCCGATCACGACCGGGAGGAATGGATCTACGGGCGCGCATTCCGGGCGTGGCGTGATGGTGGATGCCAAGGCCCGCGCCCCGAACGAACAGACGACTCGAAAGGCAAGATCCAGTCGATCCCACGCCGGCCGAACGGCACGATGCCCTGGACGAACACGACCCCTCGCCCGCCGGGTTCGAAGCGCCAGAGCGCATCACCGGATGACCCCGGCTGAGCGGTCATCGGCTGAGTGCTACTAACGGGGGGCCGAGGTATTTTCTTATGCGCCTGGAGGGTCAGCCCACGGCCCAGAGCAACGGGATCGCACCGGCCAGGAACAGGGCCGAGGACAGGAGCACGGCGAGGCGCTCGCGGTGATAGAGGGCGAAGGCATGAGGTCTGGCGAACATGAGGCGAGCCGGATCGATTGGGAGCATCATGCTCGCCCTCGAACCTTGACCGATCAGGGGCATTCCGCGCCGTCCACAGTCGGTCGTCGAGCAGCGTCGCATCCGAGCCACAGACGGTTGGATGTGCTGATGCGCACGCCCCGGTGATCGGTTCAGGCGTACCCGTTTTTTCAAGGCCGCCCTCCGCCCCCTCAGGCGGCCCGATCAAGCGGCGCAGTGACCTTCCGGGTTGCTGCGCCGTTGTCGTTCTGACCACCGCTGCAACCGCACGCTTGATCAGGCAGCCCAAACGCAAACGACCGGGGTGATGCCCCGGCCGCTGCGACGACGATGTAGCTGAAGCTTACCGCAGGAGCTGCAGGATGCCCTGCTGCGCCTGGTTCGCCAGCGACAGGGCCGAGATGCCCAGCGATTGGCGGGTCGACAGGGCCTGCGAGTTCGCAGCCTCCTGGTTCAGGTCGGCCGAGGTCAGGTTCGACGCGCCGGTATCGAGCACGTTGATTAGGTTCTTGCTGAAGTCCTGACGGTTCTGCACCACCGACAGGTTCGAACCGAAGGTCGACGCATCGGTTCGCAGCTGGTTGGATGCGGTCGTCAATGTGCCTAACGTCTTGTTGATGTCGGTATTCAGGAGGAAGTTACCCGTCCCGCTGGTGCCCGCGGTGATCGCCTTCAGGCCGAGACCGCTCGAGGTCTCGTCGGTCGCCGTGACCGTGAGGTTCGAGTTGCCCTTCGGGTTGAAGTTGATCGTCAGGTTGTTGTTGTCGCCCTTGCCGTTGATCAGGTTCGTGCCGTTAAAGCTCGAGTCGCCCGCCAGCTGATCGATCTGGGTCAGCAGGCTGTTGTACTGCGAGGCGAGCGTGGCACGGGCTGACACCCCAGAAACTGATAGGTCTCCGCTCTGGACGACAGTGGAAGCAGCGGTACCGTAATTGGGTGCAGTGCCGGTGCCAGCGGCAAAACCGAGTGCGGTTTGACTGGCTGCATCTTTGAACTCGACATCGGAAGACGCGTTCATCACAAGCTTCGTGCCGTCAGTGCTCTTCGTGAAGCTGCCGGCGCCCACCGCGGTGTTGAGCTTGGTGATGGCTTGGTCGATCGTGTCGCCCGAAGACAGAGCAACGTTTGTGGCGGAGCCGTTGACGTACAGGCTTACCGTTGTGGCGCCGGAGCTCGTCGAATTGGTGTACGCGGTCGAGGCGGTGCCGGTGGTGGTGATCTGGGTGGACAGTGCCTGGTTGGCGACCGACTTGGCCTGATCGACCAGCTTCTGGATCGAGGTGATGCCCTGGTTGGCGGCCTGGATCGCTTGAACGCCGTTGGAGATACCGTCGAGCAGACCGCCAAGATCACCCGAGCGCTGGCTCAGCGACTGGGACGTGAAGAAGCTCACCGGGTTGTCGAGGGCCGAAGAGACCTTCAGGCCGGTGGAGAGCCGGTTCTGGGTGGTCGCGGTCAGCGAGGCCGTATCCTGCAGGGAGAGCAGGTTCTGGCGGGTAGCAGCAGTAAGGGTGACACCAGACATAGGAGCGGTCCTTTTGGGCGCTATAAACCGCCGTATTGGCGGCCCGCACGATCTACCCCCCAGCTCATTGCCGACATCTTAAATCGATCTTCAAAATGACGTAGTCGTTAGAAGATCGTTAACGCCTGGTGTTCAAGGCTTCTCAAATTGAAAGAGGATGCCAAATAATGGGCCTGCGCCTCACTCTAAAGCCATTCGAGCGGCTGATCATCAACGGCGCAGCAATTCGCAATGGCGATCGTCCTGTATCTTTTCTGATCGAAAACCAATGCAAATTCTTGCGTGAAAGCGAGATTATGCATGAGAGCGACGCAGATACAGACTGCAAGAAGCTCTGTGTCACTCTACAGGTTTTGTATCTTGTGGATGATCCGGCGGCGGCGATTGAGCTATTTTATGCGCAAGCCCGCGAGCTGATGGCTATGCAGCCAAGCTATGCTCCATACCTCTTGAAGATCCAAATCGAAATTGAGGCAGAGCAATACTACAAGGCCGTTAAGCAGGGCCGAGAGCTGATCGCCTATGAGAGTTTTCTTTTGGATCGGCCAAGTCAAAAGGCCGGCGCCGCCTGACATCTCGACATGATCCTACCCGCTTACCATTTGGAACGCATACTCAAGAAGTACAGCCAGGCCTACGACCCACGCCCCTGACCGCCGATGCCCGCGTTCCGCAGCATCCCGTAGAACTTGCCCGGGTCGAACATGGCTCGGGCCTGCTGCAGCGAGATCGGCCGGCCGCCGACATCCGGCGCCCCAGGCATGCCCCCGCCGGCCTTCTGACCCTGCTTTTGCTGGCCGCCGGCGATGCTCTTCAGGGCGTTGCCGATCTGCGCGTAGTAGTTGGCCTCCTGTTGCGGCTGAGCAGCGGGATCGGACGAGAAGCCGGGCGGCATCGGCATTGTCGTGAGCGGCTGCGCGGAGAGGGACGCTGCATCCGGCGTCGGCGATGCCTGCCCCGGGACTGACCTGACCGGTATTTTGGACCGAGCCGATTGAGAGGCTACTGCATGGCCGCTGCCATGGGTAGCCGGAAGGCCAGATCCGGGAAGCTGACAGGCGCGGGCGGCCGATAGCCCAGGGACGAATGCGGCCGGACGCGGTT
>NZ_JAKSYN010000051.1:0-113992 GCF_022829565.1 Methylobacterium sp. J-001 | reverse complement strand
GGGGGGGGGGGGGGGGGGGGGGGGGGGGGGGGGGGGGGGGGGGGGGGGGGGGGGGGGGGGGGGGGGGGGGGGGGGGGGGGGGGGGGGGGGGCGGGGGGGGGGGGGGGGGGGGGGGGGGGGGGGGGGGCGGGGGGGGTGGGGGGGGGGCGAGAGGGGGAGGGGGGGGGGGGGGGGCGGGGCGGGCGGGGGCGGGTAGGGGGGGCGGTGGACGTCGAGCCGGTCGCGCCGCCCGAGCGCGGCCTGCGTGGCCACCTTGATCAGGTGCGTCGCGTTCGGGGTCGACTGGCCCGAGCGCCCGGCCGGATCCGCGCCGGCGACGTTGAAGTAGCGCAGCACGACGTACGAGAAGCCGTGGGCGGCCGCCGCGTCGGCGATCATCCACTCGCTCATCAGCTTGGAGCGGCCGTAGGGATTGATCGGGGCGAGCGGCAGGTCCTCGGGCACCGGCACCACCTCGGGCTCGCCGTAGACGGCGGCCGTGGAGGAGAAGATCACGTGGCGCACGCCCGCGCGGGTGGCGGCCTCGATCAGGGCGCGGGTCTTGACCGTGTTGGCGAGGTAGTAGCCGAGCGGGTCGGCGACCGAGTCCGGCACGACGATCCGGGCGGCGAAGTGGGCCAGCGGGTCGATCCGGTGCTGCAGGATGGTCTGGGTGACCAGCGCCTGGTCGGCGACGTGGCCGACCACGAGCTTGACCCCCTCGGGCACGGCGCAGTCGAAGCCGGTGGAGAGATCGTCGAGCACCACGATCTCCTCGTGGCCGGCATCCAGCAGCGCCAGAACCATGTGGCTGCCGATATACCCGGCCCCGCCCGTCACCAGTACCGCCATGTCACCCGCTCCGTAGCCGTTTCGATCGTGCCCGCCGGGAGCCTTGCCCGATGGGGCCGCGACGGGGCAAGGCTATCCGCCGTCGCTTCATCGCACGTTCAAGCGCCGTGTGGGATTCCACTTGATAACGGCGACTTTAGGTGGTCGCAGACGGTATATTTACGGAGCAACGGTTCATACTAACGACGTAGAGGCCTTGCGAAGCATCGTGTTAGGCTATCTCGCTGTCCGAACCTTTGCCCCTGCCGGTCCATTCAGTTTTTGAGGTCGCCGCTTGATGAAACCGATCCGCAAGGCTGTCCTGCCCGTCGCGGGCTTGGGCACGCGATTCCTGCCCGCCACCAAGGCGGTCCCGAAGGAAATGCTCACTGTCGTGGACCGACCGGTCGTACAGCACGTCGTTGACGAAGCGCGCGAGGCCGGCATCGAGCACTTCATCTTCGTCACGGGTCGCGGCAAGGCGGTGATCGAGGACCATTTCGATATTGCGTTCGAATTGGAACACACCCTTCAGGAGCGCGGCAAGACGGCCGCTTTCGAGGAGCTGAAGCGGGATCTCCCCAAGGCGGGTCAGACCAGCTTCACCCGCCAGCAGGCCCCGCTCGGCCTCGGTCACGCGGTGTGGTGCGCCCGCGAGATCGTCGGAGACGAGCCGTTCGCGGTCCTGCTGCCCGACATGTTGAGCCGCGGGTGCATGCAGCAGATGCTGTCGACCTATGAGCGCCACGGCGGCAACGTCATCGCGGTCGAGGAGGTCGCTCCGGAGGAGACGCACCAATACGGCATCGTCAGCGTCGGTGAGACCTATGGTCAATCCTTCGAGATCACCGGGATGGTCGAGAAGCCGAAGCAGGGCACGGCGCCCTCAAACTACATCATCTCCGGGCGCTACATCCTTCAGCCCGAGATCTTCGGCATCCTGGAGCACGGAAAGAAGGGCGCCGGCGGCGAAATCCAGCTCACAGACGCGATGATCGACCTGATGGAAACGCAGGATTTCTTCGGGATGCGCTATGAGGGCCGGACCTACGACACAGGCTCCAAGATCGGCTTCCTCACTGCCAACCTCGCCTACGCGCTGGAGCGGCCGGAACTCGCTGGGCCGTTGAGGGCTGAGATCGCCAAGCTGCTCGAACAAAGCTGAGGCCTTTGCGCAAAACGCGGCGGAGGCATGCAGCTGTTGCGGAGGCGAGCGCGAATTAAGCCTTGCTTCTTGTGCGTCGCACTTTAATTTGTGCATTGCGAGATCGCGATGGCGTCGCGATCCCGTAGCCCTTCTTGGGCGTTTCCTCCCTAGACTTCGGGCCGCTCCTTCGGGAGTGGCCTTTTTTCTTGCCTTGCTCCCCAGTTCAGGCTCGCGTCGGGTTTGCTCGGCAGGTGAACGGTGAGGGGCCTATTCGGCCGCCATCCTGCGGGGCGTCAAGTCGCCGAGATCGGCCGCGACCGTCGCGATGACCGTCCGCAACGCCTTCACGAGGCTCGGAAAATCCGGCGTCATCGCGAGGCTCGCCTCATTCATGTAGAGGGCCCGGTTCACCTCGATCTGCAGGGCGTGACGCCCGAGATTCGGCTCGCCATAATGTTCGGTGATGAAGCCGCCAGCATAAGGCTTGTTGCGCACAACGCGGAAGCCCTGTGCCCGGAACGCCGTCTCGAACGCCTCGATCAGGCTGGGCGCACAGGCCGTTCCGTACCGGTCCCCCAGAACCATATCGGCTTTGACCTCGGCATCACGCCCGAGACTCGAGGACGGCATCGAGTGGCAATCGATCAGGACGCAGTGGCCATGGAGGCGCGCCGTCTGTTGGATCAGGCTGCGGAGGACCCGGTGGTAAGGCTTGTACAAGGCCTCGATCCGGGCGGTCGCCTCGCTGACCGGCAGCCGCCGCGCATAGATCTCTTGACCATCGGCCACGACGCGCGGGACCGTGCCGAGGCCGCCCGCCACCCGCATCGATCGCGTGTTGGCGAAGGGCGGCAGCCGTCCGTCGAACATGCGCGGGTCGAGCTCGAACGGCTCGCGGTTCACATCCAGGAAGGCCCGCGGAAAATTGGCCCGCAGGAGCGGAGCGCCGAGTTCGACCACCGAGGCGAACAGGCGGTCGACATACGCATCCTCCGACCGGCGCAGGCTGAGCGCATCCAGTCGCGAGGCCGCGATGAAATCCGAGGGGTAGACGGCGCCGGAATGGCCGGTATTGAAGACGAAGGGCAGGGTGTGCGTCGCCGGCGCGTCGACCGCGAAGGCCGGGGCAAAACCGAAGACATCGGGCTGTACCGTTTCGGGCGCGGTCATTGGGTTTGTGCAGGCCCCGGCGGTTGGAAAAACGCGGCGGATACGCACTGTGGTATGCGAATGGTCGCCTGTCCACTCTGGTGCAGACGGCCCACACGTCCGTCTCGGGGACGTGCGGCGCCGGCTGCGGGCTCAAATCCTAACACCTTGTTTACCATCGCCTCCCTTTATGGGATCAACATTTCGACTCGAGGGCTCGGAAACGGCCGATGAAAATCCTGCTGGCGGAAGACGACAACGACATGCGCCGGTTCCTGGCCAAGGCGCTGCAGAACGCGGGCTACGACGTCCTGTCCTTCGACAACGGCCTGTCGGCCTATAACCGGCTGCGCGAGGAACCGTTCGAGCTGCTGCTGACCGATATCGTGATGCCCGAGATGGATGGCATCGAGCTGGCGCGGCGCGCCACCGAGCTCGACCCGGACATCAAGGTAATGTTCATTACCGGCTTCGCTGCCGTCGCGCTGAATCCGGACTCCAAGGCCCCCAAGGACGCCAAGGTCCTCTCCAAGCCGTTCCATCTGCGCGATCTCGTTAACGAGGTCGAGAAGCTGATGGCCGCCTGACCGGCACAGAGTGCCGACAGCTTCGGCTGTGACCACGCGGGCATAGGTATTTTCACGGGCGCGCTCCTATATGGTGGGAGCTTCCGCGCGAGACGACGAACGCCATGCAGCCGGTCACGATCTACACCACGGCCTGGTGCCCTTATTGCTCGGCGGCCAAGAGCCTGCTGAAAGAGAAGGGCGTTGCCTTCCAAGAGATCGATGTGGAGCGTGCCCAGGGTGCGCGGGCCACGATGGTCGAGCGCGCTGGTGGGCGCACCAGCGTGCCGCAGATCTTCATCGGGCTGACCCATGTCGGCGGCTGCGACGACCTCTACGCCCTCGACCGCGCCGGCAAACTCGATCCGCTGCTGACGGACAAGGCCGATGCCTGAGCGGACGTTCATCGCGGCCTGCGTTCAGATGCGCTCGGGCCGTGACCCGGGCGCCAACCGCGACGCCGCGGTCGCGGGTGTTCGCGAAGCGGCCAGTTGCGGCGCGTCCTATGTGCAGACTCCGGAAATGACCTCCCTGGTCGAGCGGAGCCGCGAACGCCTGTTCGAGCGCGTGACTACCGAGGATCAGGACGCGACCCTCGCCGGTCTGCGGCAGGTCGCCCGCGAGACCGGTACCCTGGTGCATATCGGATCGATCGCAGTCCGATCGGGCGACAAGATTGCCAACCGAGCTTACCTGATCGGTGCCGATGGCGAGATCCTCGCGTCCTACGACAAGCTGCACCTGTTCGATGTCGATCTGCCGAGCGGCGAGCGCTGGCGCGAATCGGCGACCTATACCGGCGGGGCCTGCGCGGTCGTGGCGTCCACGCCCTGGGCGATGCTCGGCTTGACGATCTGCTACGATATCCGCTTCCCGGCCCTATATCGGTCGCTGGCAGAGGCGGGGGCCGAGATTCTCACTGCGCCGGCGTGCTTCACCCGCCAGACCGGCGAGGCCCACTGGCACATCCTGCAGCGGGCGCGGGCGATCGAGACCGGCGCCTTCGTGATTTCGGCGGCGCAGGGTGGCGTCCACGAGGACGGTCGCGAGACCTTCGGCCATTCGCTGATCGTCGATCCCTGGGGGCGGGTGCTCGCGGATGCGGGCGGATCGGAGCCAGGGGTGATCCTGGCCGAGATCGATCTGGCACAGGTCGCGGATGCCCGGGCGCGGATCCCGGCGCTGCAGCACGCACGCGCGTTCACGGTCGAGCGCATCGGGCCTCAGGCCGAGGCCGCACAGTAAGCAATAGAATGATCCGGTACAGTCTCGTCTGCGAAGCCGCACACGGCTTCGACAGCTGGTTTCCGTCTTCCGAATCCTACGACGCTCAGGCCGCGCGCGGTCTCGTGACGTGCCCGATCTGCGACAGCGCCAACGTGATGAAGGCCCTCATGGCGCCAAGCGTCGCCCGGACCGATCGCGGGCAGCTTGCGACGCCGGTGGCGCCCCAATCCGACGCCCCGATGCCGATGATCGCCGAGCCCGAGCGCCAAGTGCGGGCTATGCTACGGGCGTTGCGCGAGCAGGTGGTCGCCAATTCCGAACATGTCGGGGCGCGCTTCCCCGAAGAGGCCCGCAAAATCTATTACGGCGAGGCCGAGGGCCGTCCGATCTACGGCGAGGCGAGCCCAGCCGAGGCGCGTGCGCTCATCGATGAGGGGATCGACGTCGCGCCGATCCCGATCATGCCGGACGACCGCAACTGAGCCGCTTCGCGCTGCGCGTTCAGGACCTCACGGCGGCGGTGCCGGAGAAAGAGGCTAGCAGGAAGGACGCAAAGGCGTTCCACCCGGCGAGCGAGATCCCCAGGACCCGCATCGCCGCCACCGAGCAGTCCACCACCCTGGTGCTCTGAAGCGCGTTCAGGAATTCGCCAACCTGACCCGGATTGGCCCCCGTGCCGCCGCCGCAATCGGTCGGCCCCGGCCAGAAACCCCATTCCGCACCGGCATGGTAGACGCCGATCCCGGCCCCATACAGGAGCCCGAGGGCTGCGAGTCCGAGGGCGAGGCGCGCGAGGCGTTCCGGCGCGAAGAGGGCCGCGAGCCCGAGCGGAATAGCGGCATAGTACGGAAGCCGCTCGGTCAGGCAGAGCTTACACGGCGCGTAGCCGTAGCCGTATTGAAGGATCAAGACGGCGCCCAGGATCAGGGCGGACGCGAGGGTAAGCCAGAGGCCCGTTCTCTTGAGGCGCAGCGCCGACGCAACGTTCATGGCTACAGGATCACCTTGAACAACAGGAAGCCGAGGACGACGACGGCGACCGAGATCGCCACGACCGCGTTGAGATGCCGGTCGAGCACGCCGCGGATCTGGACACCGTAGCGACCGAGTAGACCGGCCAGGATGAAGAACCGGGCCCCGCGGGTGACCACGGACAGAACCGTGAACCAGAACAGGCTGTAATGGGCAAAGCCCGACGTGATCGTCACGAGCTTGTAGGGGATCGGCGTCAGACCCTTCAACAGGATCACCCAATGGCCGTAGCGGGCGTAGGAATCCTGGAAGGTCGCCGCGGAATTCTGAAGCCCGTACAAGCGGATGAGCCATTCGCCGACGGAGTCGAACAGCAGCGCGCCGATCGCGTAGCCGACGAGGCCGCCCAGCACCGAGGCGATTGTGGCGATGGTCGCGTAGAGCCAGACCCGATCGGGTCGGCTGACCGCCATCGGCACAAGCATCGCGTCCGGCGGGACCGGAAAGAACGAGCTCTCGGCGAAGGCGACGGCCCCGAGCACGTAGGGCGCGGAGGGCCTGCCGCTGAGCGCGAGGATCCACGCGTAGAGCCGCCGAAGCATTCAACGTCCGGGTTTGAGGGAACGGCGATCCTTTGAGCATAGGCGCCGCGCAATGGCCAGATCGCCTGGTTCGGCAAAAAACAGCGCCGACGCCCTTGGCGCAGACGCCATACCTATGCGAAGAGCCCGACGCGCGCGGGTATGGCGGAATTGGTAGACGCGGGCGACTCAAAATCGCCAGCCGCAAGGCGTGGGGGTTCGATTCCCTCTACCCGCACCACTCCTCGGCTGATGAGGAACAGCCCTGACTGGGCGTTACGGCCGGGAGAAGCCGTCCGCGTCAGTGCGGATAGCAGCCAAGTGCGATGCGAGACGATGCCGTATCACCCGGATAGATGCTCCGGGTCCAACGGTCGCGGTCAATCGTCTCTGACGCGGCCGCCAACCTCCCCTAGTTCTG
Source organism: Methylobacterium sp. J-001 (assembly GCF_022829565.1). Classification (NCBI taxonomy): domain Bacteria; kingdom Pseudomonadati; phylum Pseudomonadota; class Alphaproteobacteria; order Hyphomicrobiales; family Methylobacteriaceae; genus Methylobacterium; species Methylobacterium sp. J-001. Next base: position 107,119 of record NZ_JAKSYN010000051.1, on the reverse strand, counting down.
CGGACAGCAAGACCGACGGGTCTGCTGCCAACGCGGGACAATTCCTTGAGCCAACGCCACCCTGTCGCGATCCTCGGCGCCGGCATGGCCGGTGCGGCGGCGGCACGACGTCTCGCCGAGGCCGGCCACGCGGTGCGCATCTTCGACAAGGGGCGCGACGTCGGCGGTCGGATGGCAACCCGGCATTCGGGCGCGATGCAGTTCGACCACGGGGCGCAGTTCATGCGTGCGCACGGAGCCGCGTTCGCCGCGCGGCTCAACGATTGGGAGCGGCGGGGTATCGTGACGCCCTGGGCGGGGGCAGGCCGCTGGGTCGGCGTACCCGACATGAACGCGCCGGCTCGTGATCTTCTCCTCGGCCTCACGGTCGCGCGCAGTACCACCATCACCAGGATCCGCCGCAATGGAGCGTCCTGGCACCTGACAGACGGTGCGGGTGCCGATTATGGCCCATTCGCCGCGATCGCAATCACGTTCCCGGCCCCCCAGGCCGTCGCGCTGCTTGCCCAATCGGGGCTTGCTCTCCCGGACATCGAGCGCGCCACCTACGCGCCATGCTGGTCGTTGATGCTGGCCGTCGAACAAGCCCCCGCGGAGATTCTGATGAAGCCGCAGGATGGAGCAATCGGGCTCATTGCATTGGATTCGTCGAAGCCCGGTCGACCGGAAGGCTTCCGCCTGACTGTGCACGCAACGCCCGACTGGTCGCGCACGCATCTGGAGGAGCCTCGCGAAGCGATCGTGTCGGCGTTGACGCAATCTGCAGTCGCCCGTCTCGGCACGCCGCTTCGATGGAGCTACGCGGAAGCGCATCGCTGGCGCTATGCCCAGGTCGAAGGGGCCCTCGGCAAGCCCTGTCAGTATGATTCCGGCCTGCACCTGGGCGCTGCCGGCGATTGGTGCCTCGGGCCGCGGGTCGAAGCAGCGCATGACAGCGGTCTGGCGCTGGCGGAGGCGATCCTCGCCGATCTCGGCACGCCGTCGTGATCCCGCCCATCGCTTTTCACCCGGCCTACGAATCGAGCCTGCCGGCCGGGCACCGGTTTCCGATGCGGAAATACGGCCTGCTCGCCGAAACCTTGGTCGCCAAGGGTCTGGCACCGCTCGGATTCGTCACGCCGGATTTGGCGACCGCCGAGATCCTGATCAACGCGCACGATCCGGATTACGTGGCCGCGGTCCTCGGCGTCGCCGTCCCCCGGGAGATCGAGCGGGCCATCGGCCTGCCGGTGGATGCAGCCCTCGTCCGCCGCTCGCGAGCCTCTGTGGGCGGGACGCTCCTTGCCGCCCGACTGGCGCTGGCCGAGGGGCTGGCAGGGAGCGCCGCCGGCGGCAGCCATCATGCGCGGCGGTTGCAGGGCGCCGGCTTCTGCGTGCTGAACGATGTCGCCGTCGCCGCCCGGACCCTGCAGAAAGAGGGGGCCGTCCGGCGTGTCCTGATCGTCGATTGCGACGTCCATCAGGGCGACGGCACGGCAGATTGCCTGGCATGCGATCCGGACCTGTTCACGCTCTCGATCCATTGCGAGAACAACTATCCGGGCCAGAAGATCGCCGGGGATCTCGATATCGGCCTGCCGGACCGCCTCGATGACGTCGGCTATCTGGAGGTGCTGCACGCCCGCCTGCCGCCGCTCCTCGATGCGCTGGTTCCCGATCTCATCTTCTACAATGCCGGGGTCGATCCGCATCGCGACGACCGGCTTGGGCGACTTTGCCTCAGCGACGCTGGCCTGTTCGCACGCGACCAGTTCGTGGTGGCGCAGGCGCGTGCCCGACTCATCCCACTCGTGGCTGTCATCGGCGGGGGCTACGCTCAGGACGTGGACGCCCTGGCACTCCGGCATGCGCTGGTCTTTGAGGCGTTGGCGGCCGAGGCCGCATCCTCCGCGACCCGGTGAGGCACGGATGCATCAGGTCTGCGTGCATGAAGCCGGGCCGCTGAGTCCGAAAGGTTTTGGGAAGGGTCCGCGCTGAGGATCCCGAAGTCACGGATCGATGGGCCTGTGCGCGGTAAGCGTCCTGAACAGCTTCGCCCCAGGTTGATCTGCCCAAGATGCTGTGACGCCGTTGGGAATTCATCATGCTTGCGCGGACCTGGGAGGTTGTGAAGGCGACGCTGGCGGTGGCGGCCTTGATCGCAGCCGCTCTCGTCTCGGCGGACAAGCTCGATCGGCAAAAGGCCCCGGCAAACGCCGCCGCGGCTTTGGCCGAGCCCGTCGCCACCGGGGCGATCACGCCTGGCTCGAGACCCTGATCGCGCCGGACGCGCTTGACCGCCGATCCTATCGGCCCGCGGTCACACATCGCGAGGCGCCGATGGTGCGACAGAATAGGGCATTTGCCGGGGGGATATCTCGGTAGGTCCGGGCGTTCTCGCCCAACTTCCAGACTGGGCCGTTCGGCCCCTTCAAGCACCTTCCAGAGGATCTGTTGCGATGAAGTCGGCCTCGATCGCGCTGCTCGCCCTGATCGCCGGTGCCGTGCCCGCGTTGGCGGATTCCCGAGCCGACCGCGCCGCCTGCACGCCGGACGTCATGCGTCTCTGCGCGTCGCAGATCCCGAACGTCGCGGCGATCACGGTGTGCCTGCGCCAGCAGCGGCCAAATCTCAGCCCCGGCTGCCGCGTGGTGATGGACCAGTCCGCCCGGCCGGTCCGGAGCGTCTCGAACCGGCCCTGAGACCACGCTTCACCAGCCGTTGATGCGCGGCCAGACCGCGCCGGTGAGCCGGCCGCGAACGACTGCATGGTAGCCATCGTGCTGGGCACCGGTGGCGCAGGCATGGTTGGGCAGGATCCGCAGGCGAGCCCCGATCGGTAGATCCGGAAGGGGTGCGGAGGCGCCGGGCCGCACCGCAAGGATGCCGTGTTCCTGGTTCGCGTCCCGCACGATCAGGTTCGGATACGGGCGTCCGGCCAGATCGCAGGCAACGCCGTAGCCCTGGTCCACCGCCTGCCGGGCGGTGCCGCGGTCGCGCGAGAGTGCCATCCAGCCGGCATCCGTGATGATCCAGCCCTTCTCCCGCTGGTGGCCGATCACCGTCGTCAGGACGGTGAGCGCGATGTCGTCTATCCCGCACGACCCGACGCCGGCCTGGAACAGGTCGCCGATCATGAACACGCCGGCCCGGACCTCGGTGATGCCGTCGAGATTCGCCGCGTAGCGCGCTGTCGGGGTCGAGCCGACGCTGACCACCGGGCAGGGCAGGCCCGCCGTGCGCAGAACGGAGGCGGCGGTCAAGGCAGCGCGGCGCTCGGCTTCGGCCGCCGTCGCGAGCGCGGCCGGATCGTTCAGCCCGTAGCTATCGCCGGCATGCAGCAGCACGCCTCGCAGGCACGCACCTTCGGCAAGCACCCGGCCGATCGCCACAAGCTGCTCCGCATCACGCGGATCAACGCCGGAACGGTGCCCATCGGCATCGACTTCGATCAGAACCGGCAGCGGATCGCCGTTGCCGCGGCTCCAGGCCGCTACGGCTGCGGCCTGCTCGATCGAATCCAGGACGATCGCCAGATCCGCGCCCTGGCGCCTCCGGATCGCGCCGACCCGGTCGAGCTTCTGCGGTGCGATCCCCACGGCGTAGATCAGGTCGCGAACGCCGCCCGCGGCGAAATATTCCGCCTCCTTGAGGGTCGAGACGGTGGCCGGGCCGGACGGGCTCGCCATTGCGATGCGGGCGACGGCGAGGGACTTCGCAGTCTTGAGGTGAGGCCGGAGCGATACGCCAAGCCGGTCGAGACGCGCCCGCATCCCGGCCACGTTGGCCGCCAGCTTGTCCGCATCCAGAAGCAGGCAAGGCGTCTCAAGATCGTCGAAGCCGTCCGCCTGCCCGATGCGCCCGTCCGTCATCCACCCGCTCCCGCAATCTGCACCCAGGCGCGCTTCTAGACTTGGGTCGGGTCGCCGTCACGGCGGCGCTGCGGTCAGGCAGATCCGCCAGTCGCTGCAATGAAGGCCGCCGCGTCCCGGGCGACATTGGTTGCCGGCTTGCCGGGGCGGTAGAGGTTCGAGCCCAGTCCGAAGCCGACGGCGCCCGCCGCGCGCCACACGGCGACGCTATCGGGGGTCACGCCGCCGACAGCGAGCACACGCGCGCTGGACGGAAGCACGGCCCGGTGCGCCTTCAGCGCTGCCGGGGTCGCGATATCGGCGGGAAAGAGTTTCAAGGCCGTCGCGCCGGCGGCCAGGGCGGCGAACGCTTCGCTCGGCGTCTGGTAGCCCGGCAGCGACACGAGGCCGGCGTCGACGGTGGCGCGGATCACCGCAGCATCGGTGTTGGGCGAGACGATCAGGGTCCCACCCACCGCCGCGACCTCCGCGACCTGCGTCGGCGTCAGGACCGTGCCGGCGCCGACCAGAGCACGCCCGGCGAAGCGCTCGGCGAGACGTGCGATGCTGGTGAGCGGGTTCGGCGAGTTGAGCGGCACCTCGATCAGGGTGAACCCGGCCTCCACCAGCGCATCGCCGATGGCGGGCGCCTCGTCCGGCGTGAGCCCACGCAGGATCGCCACCAGTGGGCAGGCCGCGAAGGCGACCTCGAAACGGTCGAGGATGGTCATGCCCGCAACCTCCAGATGGCGTGGATGCCGGCCGTGGTCGATCCGTCCGGAACCGTCACGACGTGGCCGCCGGCTTCCCGGATCGCCACGGTGTAGAGCGCGGCCAAGATGCCGCCGCCGAGCAGATGGACCGGACGGTCACCGAGATCGGTGCGCGTCCCGATATCGGCGCCGATCATCACGCCGCTGGCATAGGCGGTGGCGTCCGTCGGAGCCAGCCGGTCGAGCAGCACGCCGGCCCGGACCTCGAACAGGGCCGCGGCGAGGTTTTGCGAGTCCCGTCCGCGGCGAAGGCCGTCCCGGAAGGCGGCGCCGTCCGCCACCGCGCCGTCCAGCATGCCGGCCAGGATACCGTGGTTGCGGACCAGGGCAAAAAGCTCCCCGGTCATCACGGTGGCGAAATCCGTGATCGCGCCGTCCACCGTCTCGATCCACTTGTTGTGGGTGCCGGGCTGGCAGAACAGAGCCGTGGGCGGCGCGGCGCCGGTGCTGATCGCCCCGAGCACCTGAACCTCCTCGCCGCGCATCACGTCCGGGCGCGGCCCGGTTCTGAGGGCGACGCCGGGGATGATCCGTACGCCGGGGGCGACCTCGAGACTCGCGGCGCCGAGAGCCTTCAGCGTCGCGGGCGCGTCGATATAGGGGGCTTCCCGCCAGCCGCGCGTCGATCCGACCATGCCGGCGGCGACGATGGTCTGTGCGCCGAACCGATCCCTCAATGTCGCGACGGCGTCGGGATAGTCGCCGGGGCTGAGCGCGAGGACCCCACGATCATCGTGCAGGGTGTCTACCACGGTGCCGTCGGCGGTCAGCGCGTAGGCGCGCCGGTTTGTGGTCCCCCAGTCGACAGCGATGTAGGCCGTTCGACCGACCATGTGCCCCCCTCGGCTGCGATTTGTCTGAGTTACAGGCGGGCCGGTGGCGGGGTCAAGCGACGGTCCCCGGCGCACCGAGGCTGCGGGATGGGGCAGCCGGCCGCGATTCGCATCGGCATCGGCCCCGGAGATCAGAGCCCTGACCGGAAGCCAAGAACCATCAGCATATCATGAGCCGGGGATTGTCCCGTCGCGCGGACCGTTTGCGATGGACTGGTCACGGCCGGATCGGCGATATGGCAGGCAATAAAACATACGCGGGAGGGACGCGCTTGGCACGGGACGTGATCCTGGCGACCGATGGCTTGACGATGGAATTCAAAGGATTCCGGGCCGTCAACGGCGTCAAGTTGGAAGTCGAGCGCGGAACGATCCACGCGCTGATCGGTCCGAACGGTGCAGGCAAGACCACCTGTTTCAATCTGCTGACGAAGTTCCTCATCCCGACTGCCGGCACCATTCGGTACAAGGATCGGGACATCACCGGGATGCGGGCGGCCGACGTGGCGCGCCTCGGTCTCGTGCGCTCTTTTCAGATCTCGGCGGTGTTCCCGCACCTGACCGTGACCGAGAATGTGCGGATCGCGCTCCAGCGCCGGCGGCGAGGCGATTCGTTCGATTTCTGGCGTCCCGAGAAGGTGCTGCGGGCGCTCGACGGCGAGGCCCTGGCGCTCGTCGAGGCCGTGGGCCTGTCCGAGTTCGCCGACTCGCTCGCGGTCGAGCTGTCCTACGGCCGCAAGCGGGCCCTCGAGATCGCCACCACCCTGGCGCTCGATCCCGAGATGCTGCTCCTCGACGAGCCGATGGCCGGGATGGGCCACGAGGACGTGGACCGGACGGCCCAGCTGATCCGGCGGGTCTCCAAGGACCGGACCATCCTGATGGTCGAGCACAATCTCTCGGTGGTCGCGTCGCTGTCGGACCGCATCACCGTCCTGGCCCGCGGGCAGGTCCTGGCCGAGGGCGATTACGCCACCGTCTCGAAGGATCCGCGGGTGATCGAGGCCTATATCGGGGCGGGACATGCTTGAGACCGCTGTGAAGACGCCTGTTAAAACGTCCTTGCCGGCCCCGGCGACGGACGCCCTCCTGACCGTGCGCGGGCTGGAAGGCTGGTACGGCGAGAGCCACGTGCTCCACGGCATCGATATCGATGTCCGGGCCGGCGAGGTGATCACGCTGCTGGGCCGCAACGGCGCCGGCAAGACCACGACCCTCCGGGCGATCATCGGCATCCTGGGTAAGCGCACCGGTTCGATCGTCTATGACGGCGCTGAGACCATCCGGATGGCCTCGCGCAACATCGCCCGGCTCGGCCTCGGCTACGTGCCCGAGGAGCGCGGCATCTTTGCGAGCCTCACGGTCCAGGAAAACCTGATGCTGCCGCCCCGGGTGAAGCCCGGCGGGATGACGGTGGCCGAGATCCACACCCTGTTCCCGAACCTGAAGGAGCGCGCCGGCAGCCAGGGCACCAAGCTCTCGGGCGGCGAGCAGCAGATGCTCGCCATCGGCCGCATCCTGCGGACCGGCGCCAAGCTGATCCTGCTGGACGAGCCCACCGAAGGTCTCGCGCCGGTGATCGTCCAGCAGATCGGCCGGACGATCCAGCAACTGAAGTCCCAGGGCTATACGATCGTTCTGGTCGAGCAGAATTTCCGCTTCGCGCAGACGCTGGCCGACCGGCACTTCGTCATCGAGCAGGGCAGGGTGGTCGACATGATCCCCAATGCCGAACTTGACGCCAATATCGACAAGCTTCACGCCTATCTCGGCGTCTGAGGCGGACGGCCAATACCCAATAAGCGCCGGAGAACGGCGTCGGACACTCGGCAGGCGGGGATCCGCTGCGCCGCCGGAGGATAGGAAGACCATGTTCGGACGTCTCATCGGGTCCGTCTCCCTCGCCGCCCTCGCCGGTGCCCTGATGGTGGGCGGCGCGAGCGCGCAGACGAACGTAAAGATCGGCATTCTGGGCGACCGTTCGGGCGCCTATTCCGATATCAGCGGCGAGGGCTCCGTGGTCGCCGCGAAGCTGGCGGTCGAAGATTTCAAGCCGGCCGAGCATGGGCTGAAGGTCGAGATCGTCTCAGCCGACCATCAGAACAAGCCCGATGTCGGTGCCGCCATCGCCCGGCAATGGTACGATCGCGACAACGTCGACATGATCACCGACGGCGTCACCTCCTCGGTGGCCCTGGCGATCAGCCAGGTGACCAAAGAGAAGAACAAGGTCTTCATCGATACCGGCGCCGGCACCGCCGACCTCACCGGCCCGCAATGCACGCCGAACACCATCCATTGGGTCTACGACACCGTGGCGCTCGCCAACGGCACCGGCGGCGCCATGGTCAAGCGCGGCGGCAACACCTGGTTCTTCCTCACCGCCGACTACGTGTTCGGCCAGACGCTGCAGCGTGACACCAGTGCGGTGATCACCAAGAACGGCGGCAAGGTCGTCGGCTCGGTCAAGACCCCGTTCCCGACGTCGGATTTCTCCTCATTCCTGCTTCAGGCCCAAGGGTCCGGCGCCAAGGTCATCGGGCTGGCCAATGCCGGTACCGACACGATCAATTCGATCAAGCAGGCCGGTGAGTTCGGCATCACCGAGGGTGGTCAGGCGCTGGCCGGCCTCCTGGTGTTCTCCTCGGACGTGCACTCGTTGGGCACCAAGGTCGCGCAGGGCCTCGTCCTCACCGAGCCGTTCTACTGGGACCTGAACGACCAGACCCGGGCCTTCTCGGACCGGTTTTCCAAGCAGATGAAGGGCAATTCCAAGCCCACCGCCAACCATGCGGGCGTGTATTCGGACGTGCTCCACTACCTCAAGGCGATGGCCGAGATGAAATCGACCGCCGACGGCGCCGCCGTCGTCGCCAAGATGAAATCCATGCCCACCGACGACCCGCTGTTCGGCAAGGGTACGATCCGCGCGGACGGGCGCAAGATCCACGACATGTACCTGTTCGAGGTCAAGAAGCCCTCCGAGTCGAAGGGCGAGTGGGACCTCTACAACAAGCTCGAGACGATCCCCGGCGATCAGGTCTTCCGCCCGCTGGGCGAGGGCAACTGCCCCCTGGTCAAGGGCTGACGGTGCGGCGCCGCGGACGGCCATGAGGGGCGAGCGATGACCACGATCTTCGGCGTGCCGACCCAGGCGCTGTTCGGGCAGTTGCTGCTCGGCCTGATCAACGGCTCGTTCTACGCGATCCTGTCGCTCGGGCTCGCGATCATCTTCGGGCTCCTGAACATCATCAACTTCGCCCATGGCGCCCTCTACATGATGGGCGCCTTCGTGGCCTGGATGCTGCTGTCCTATGTCGGGTTGGGCTATTGGTGGGCGCTCGGTCTGGCGCCGCTGGTGGTCGGCGCCTTCGGTATCCTGCTGGAGCGGGTGCTGATCGCCCGGCTGTACAAGCTCGACCATCTCTACGGCCTGCTCCTGACCTTCGGGCTGGCGCTGATCATCCAGGGCCTGTTCCGCAACCAGTACGGCGTTTCGGGCCTGCCCTACGCGATCCCGGCGGAGCTGTCGGGCGGCCAGCGCCTGCCGTTCATGTTCCTGCCGAACTACCGGGCCTGGGTGGTGGTAGCCTCGCTCACCGTCTGCATCGCCACCTGGCTCGTGATCGAGAAGACCAAGCTCGGTGCCTATCTGCGCGCGGCCACCGAGAACCCCACCCTGGTCCAGGCCTTCGGGGTCAACGTGCCCCTGTTCCTGACCCTGACCTACGGGTTCGGCGTGGCGCTCGCGGGCTTCGCCGGCGTGCTCGCGGCGCCGATCTACTCGGTGAATCCGAATATGGGCGCCGACATCATCATCGTGGTCTTCGCCGTGGTGGTGATCGGCGGCATGGGCTCGATCATCGGCTCCGTGATCACCGGCTTCGCGCTGGGCCTGGTCGAAGGCCTGACCAAGGTGTTCTACCCCGAGGCCTCGGCCACCGTGATCTTCGTGATCATGGTGCTGGTGCTGCTCGTCAAACCCGCCGGCCTGTTCGGGCGCACGGCCTGATCGCGATCTTAGGGACGAATTCCATGGCCGACACCGCCGCCATCGACGTCGCACCGATCGCCGCCGCGCTGCCGATGCGCCGCGACGACAAGGCGCTGCACCGGATGATCTTCGTCGGCATCGCACTGCTGCTGATCGCGGCGCCGCTGGTGCTCTATCCGGTCTACCTGATGAAGGTGCTGTGCTTCGCGCTGTTCGCCCTCGCCTTCAATCTGCTGCTCGGCTACGGCGGCCTGCTGTCCTTCGGCCACGCCGCCTATTTCGGCATGGCGAGCTATCTCTGCGCCTACACGGCCAAAAGCCTCGGCTTCACCCCGGAGCTGGCGATCCTGTCGGGCACCGTCACGGCCGCTTTGCTCGGGCTGATCTTCGGCTCGCTGGCGATCCGCCGCCAGGGGATCTACTTCTCGATGATTACCCTGGCCCTTGCCCAGATGGCGTTCTTCTTCTCGCTGCAGGCCAAGTTCACCGGCGGTGAGGACGGCATCCAGGCGGTGCCGCGGGGCCATCTGTTCGGGGTGTTCAGTCTCGCGGACGACCGGGCGATGTACGGTCTCGTCTGCGTGATCTTCATGGCGGGGATGCTGCTGATCTACCGGATCATCCACTCGCCGTTCGGGCAGGTGCTCAAGGCGATCCGGGACAACGAGCCAAGGGCGATCTCGCTGGGCTACCGGGCCAACCAGTACAAGCTCGCGGTGTTCGTCCTCTCGGCGACCCTGGCCGGGCTCGCGGGCTCGACCAAGGCGATCGTGTTCCAGCTCGCCTCCCTCACCGACGTCCATTGGTCGATGTCGGGCGAGGTGGTGCTGATGACGCTGGTGGGCGGCATGGGCACCGTGTTCGGTCCGATCGTCGGCGCGCTGGTGATCGTCACCATGGAGACCTACCTGGCGCAATTCGGCGCCTGGGTGACGATCATCCAGGGCTGCGTCTTCGTGCTCTGCGTCCTGCTATTCCGCGAGGGGATCGTCGGGCTCGTCGCCAAGCTGATCCGCAGGCCTCTGTGACACACGTCCATGCCGTGCGCGGCCCAGGCCGTTGACGCTTCGTTAACCAAGGCACCTCAACCTGCAGTTCCCAGGCTGACAGGTTTGACCATGACGAAGACCCAGCCACTGAGCATCGACGATCCCGCGGTGGATTGCCCGATCCCGCCCGAAACCGTCGGCCAGTTGATCAAGGCCGACGCCGATACGGCGTCCTATATTCTCGACGGCATCCCCGAGGCGACCCGGGCACGCCTCGCCGTCTGGCTGTATGGCCGCAGCCACACCCACGAGATCGGCGTGCGTGTTGCGGCGACCTGCGACGGCGCCATCCTGCGCCGAACCGCCGGCCTTGTCGGCAATGCGCTCTATGATGCGTCCCGCCGTCCCTACAAGGCGCCGAGCCACGGCGCCCGGCCCGCTGGCAGCCGCATCTCCCTGGGTGGCTCCAGCCGCCGCGCCTGAGCGCCGCGGCTTTGCGACGCCAACGCTGTCACCCGGGACCCTAGGAGCGCCGTCCCCCGCGGGCTATCGTGCGCCTCGATGTCCGCCCCCCATCCCGTCATCCGCCGCCTGGACCCGATCCTCGTCGACCGCATCGCCGCGGGCGAGGTGGTGGAGCGCCCGGCTTCGGCCGTGAAGGAGCTGGTCGAGAACGCCATCGATGCCGGCGCCCGCACGATCGACGTGGTGGTGGAGAATGGCGGCCGTCGGCTGATCCGGGTGGTCGATGACGGCCGAGGCATGAGCCCGGACGACTTGGCTTTATGCATCGAACGCCACGCGACCTCGAAGCTCCCGGGCGGCGACCTCTCGGCCATCGACACGCTGGGATTCCGCGGCGAGGCGCTGCCCTCGATCGGCGCGGTGTCGCGCCTCGCGATCACCACACGCCCCGAGGGCGCCGAGGCCGGGGCGAGCCTCACCGTCGAGGCCGGGTTGAAGGGGCCGGTGCGACCGGCTCCGGCCCAGCGCGGCACACGGATCGAGGTGACCGAGCTGTTCGCCGCGACGCCGGCCCGGCTGAAATTCCTGAAATCCGACCGGGCTGAGAACGCCGCCATCGCCGAGACCCTGCGGCGGCTCGCCGTGGCCCAGCCCGGCATCCGCTTCACCCTGAAGGCGGATGCCGGCCAGCCGCTGCTCCTGCCCGCCGAAACCGGGCCGGAAGCGGAACTGCGTCGCCTGACCGCGGTGCTCGGGCCAGATTTCGCCGCCAACGCCCTGCCGGTATCGCTCATCCGCGAGAGCTTCTGGGTCACCGGCCATGTCGGCCTGCCGACCTATCACCGGGGAGCGGCCGGCTACATTCATCTCGTGGTCAACGGCCGCCCGGTACGCGACCGGTTGTTGCTCGGCGCGGTGCGCGGGGCCTATGCCGATACCCTGGCCTCCGACCGACACCCCGTGCTCGGGCTCGCCATCGCCTGCGATCCCGACCATGTCGACGTCAACGTCCACCCGGCTAAGACCGAGGTGCGGTTCCGCGAGCCGGGCCTGGTGCGGGCGCTCGTGGTCAGCGCGATTCACGACGCCCTGCGCCGGGGCGGGGCGCGCTCGGCCACGACCGGCGCCAGCCGGACCCTCGACGCCCTGCGCCCGGCCGGCCCGGCGCTCGTGCCCCATACCGGCGCCGCGGCGCCGAGCCTGTTTCGCTCTGCGCGGCCGAGCTTCTTCCCGGCAGGCACGCCGTCCGTGGCCGCGCCTTCGGGCTACCGCCCGCTGGAGAGCTGGCGTCCGGCCCCCGGGGCATCCCTCGAGAATGCGGAGCCGGTCTTCGGGGAGCCGCAGGGTTTCGGCGAGGCGGCGCAGGCCGCGTTCGTGGGCCCGGCGGATCTGACGGCCCCGCCCCAAGCCGATGTTCGCACCGATTCCGAGGCGGCCGAGGCCGTCGACCATCCCCTCGGCGCCGCCCGCGCCCAGATCCACGAGACCTATATCCTGGCCCAGACCCGGGACGGCCTCGTCATCGTCGATCAGCACGCCGCCCACGAGCGCTTGGTCTACGAGCGCATGAAGGCGGAGCGGGCCCGCGGCGGCATCGCCCGCCAGGGCCTCCTGATCCCCGACGTGGTCGAGATGAGCGCGGACGCGGCCGAGCGCCTGATCGCCGCCGCTCCGGATCTCGACCGGCTCGGCCTCACCATCGAGGCGTTCGGGACCGGCGCCGTGCTGGTGCGCGAGGTCCCGGCGGCCCTCCTCGGCGCCTCGATCCGCGACCTCGTGACTGACATCCTCGACGCCCTGGAATCCAGCGGCGACGAGGAGGGCGGCGCCCCCGCCACCGAGGGCGGCCCGCTCGGTCGGCGTCTCGACGCGGTGCTCTCGCGCATGAGCTGCCACGGCTCGGTTCGCGCCGGACGGCGGCTCCGGCCGGAGGAGATGAACGCGCTGCTCCGCGAGATGGAAGCGACGCCCAATTCCGGCCAGTGCAACCACGGCCGTCCGACGTCGATCGAGTTGAAGCTGTCCGATATCGAGCGGCTGTTCGGCCGCCGGTAATGTTCCCGCGCACAGGCACCCATTGGAGCCCGCGACCATGGATTTCACCATCTCCCGCCGTGTGGAGGATTACCGCGCGCGGATCGCGGCCTTCGTGGACGCGCAGATCCTACCGGTGGAAGCGGATCGGTCGGCCTATGATGGGCACGGCAATATCAGCCTCACCGAACTGGCGCGGCTGCGCGGGCTCGCGAAGGCCGAGGGGCTGTGGTGCCTGCAACTGAAGGCCGAGACCGGGGGCGCCGGGCTGAACAAGGTCGGCATGGCGGTTTGCTACGAGGCGATGAACCGCTCGATCTTCGGGCCGGTGGTGTTCAACTCCGCCGCCCCCGACGACGGCAACATGATGGTGCTGGAGAAGGTCGCGACCCCGGCCCAGAAGGCGCGCTGGCTCGACCCGATCGTGCGCGGCGAGGTCCGCTCCGCCTTCGCCATGACCGAGCCGCATCCCGGCGGCGGCTCGGATCCCGGCATGATCCAGACCCGGGCCGAGCGGCGGGGCGACACCTACGTGGTCACCGGCCGCAAATGGTACATCACGGGGGCCGAGGAGGCCGCCCACTTCATCCTGATGGCGCGCACCTCCGACGATGCCCGAAAGGGGCTGACCGCCTTCCTGTTCCACAAGGACCAGCCCGGCTGGGAGATCCTGCGCCGGATCCCGATCATGGGTCCGGAGGAGCATGGCGGCCATTGCGAATTGCTGTTCGACGGGCTGGAGATCCCAGCCGAGAACGTCCTGATGAACGAGGGCGACGGCCTCAAGCTGACCCAGATCCGCCTGGGCCCGGCCCGGCTGACCCACTGCATGCGCTGGCTCGGCCTGTCAAAGCGCTGCGTCGAGATCGCCCGGGCCTACGCGGGCGAGCGCCACGGCTTCGGGATCCGCCTCGCCGACCGGGAGAGCATCCAGCTGATGCTCGGCGACCTCGCCATGCGGATCGAGATCGGCCGGCTGCTGGTGATGAAGGCCGCCTGGGCGCTCGACCAGGGGAGTTTTGCTCGCAAGGAGGTCTCGATGGCCAAGGTCCACGTCGCCAACCTGGTCCATGCGGCGGCCGACATCGCTATCCAGATCAATGGCGCCCGGGGCTACTCCACCGACACGCCGCTCGAATGGATCTATCGCTACGCCAGGCAGGCCCGGCTGGTGGACGGCGCCGACGAGGTCCACAAGATGGTGCTCAACCGCAATCTCGAGGCCGAGGGCGATGCGTTCTGGACTTGGGGTGTCGAGGCGTAACCGGCGTGTTTTCGTCCGTGAAGTGAACCTCCAACCCACCCCCTCATCCTAAGGTCCAAAAAGAATGACCGATGTCGTGATCACCGGTGCGGTGCGCACCGCGATCGGCACCTTCGGGGGCTCGCTCGCCGCAATCCCGCCGGCCGAGCTGGCAGCCCAATGCGTCGCGGAGGCGCTGAAGCGCTCAAGGACTGCCCCCGAAAAAGTCGGCCATGTGGTGCTCGGCCACGTCATCCCGACGGAGCCTCGGGACGCCTACATCGCCCGGGTCGCGGCCATCGAGGGCGGGGTGCCCAAGGAGGTGCCGGCGCTCACGGTTAACCGCCTGTGCGGCAGCGGCCTGCAAGCGATCGTCTCGGCCGCCCAAGCGATCATGCTGGGCGACGCCGAAATCGCGGTGGCCGGCGGCGCCGAGAGCATGAGCCGCGCGCCGCACCTCCTCAAGACCGGTCGCTTCGGCCAGCGCATGGGCGATGCGGCCCTGGTCGATTACATGGTCGGCGTGCTCAACGACCCGTTCGGCCACGGCCATATGGGCGTCACCGCCGAGAACGTCGCCGCGCGCTACGGCATCTCCCGCAGCATGCAGGATGACTTCGCCGCCGAGAGCCAGACTCGGGCCGCGCGAGCGATCCGCGAGGGCCGGTTCCGCGAGCAGATCCTGGCCGTCGAGGTCCAGCGCAAGCGCGAGACCGTGGCGTTCGACACCGACGAGCACCCGAAGGCCACCAGCGCCGAGGAGCTCGCCAAGCTCCGCCCGGCCTTCTCCAAGGCCGGCAGCGTCACTGCCGGCAACGCCTCGGGGCTCAACGACGGCGCCGCGATCGTGGTGCTGGCGAGCGCGGCCGCGGCCGAGCGGGACGGGGCGAAGCCGCTCGCGCGGATCGTCGGCTACGCCCATGCCGGGGTCGATCCGTCCGAGATGGGCATGGGGCCGGTGCCGGCGGTGCAGCGCCTGCTGGAACGGACCGGCCTGCGCGCGGCCGATTTCGACGTGATCGAATCCAACGAGGCCTTCGCGGCCCAGGCCTGCGCGGTCGCCCGCGCCCTCGATCTCGATCCCGGCAAGGTCAACGTGAACGGTGGCGCCATCGCGCTCGGACATCCCCTCGGCGCCACTGGGGCGATCGTCACCGTGAAGGCGCTCTACGAGCTGGCCCGGGTCAACGGCCGCTACGGGCTCGTCACCATGTGCATCGGCGGCGGCCAGGGCATCGCCATGGCGATCGAGCGGGCGCACTGAGATGGCGGACCTGTTCGATCTCACCGGCCGGCACGTGCTGGTCACCGGCGCCTCGAGCGGCCTCGGCCGGCATTTTGCGGGCACGCTGGCCAGGGCCGGCGCCCGCCTCTCGCTCGGCGCCCGCCGCGCCGACGCGCTCGCCGAGACCGTCGCGCGGGTCGAGGCTGACGGCGGCGAGGCGCACGCCATCGTCATGGACGTGACCGACGCTGCCAGCGTCGAGCAGGCCCTCGACGCAGCCGAGGCGCGGTTCGGCCCCGTGGCAGTGCTGGTCAACAATGCCGGCGTCACGGCCACGAAGCCGGCCCTCGATCTCGCGGAGGCCGACTGGGACTTCGTGCTCGACACGAATCTCAAGGGCGTCTGGCTGGTGGCGCAGGCGACCGGGCGGCGGATGGTCCGGCACGGCGCCGGCGGCGGCATCGTCAACATCGCCTCGATCCTCGGCCTGCGGGTCACGGGCGGGCTCGCGGCCTACGCCGCCTCGAAGGCCGGGGTGGTGCAGCTCACCAAGAGCCTGGCGCTGGAATGGGCCCGCCACGGGATCCGGGTGAATGCGCTCGCCCCCGGCTACATCGCCACCGAGCTGAACGACGCGTTCTTCGACTCCGAGCCCGGCAAGGCGCTGATCAAGCGCGTGCCGCAGCGCCGGCTGGGAAAGGCCTCTGAGCTGGACGGGCCGCTCCTGCTGCTGGCGTCGGAGGCCGGCTCGTACATGACCGGCAGCGTCGTGGCGGTCGATGGCGGCCACCTCGTGTCGGGGCTCTAGCCGATGGACCAGACACGGCTGCGCGACTGGATCGCCGGGCTTCTCGACGGTCCGGATCTCGTCGTCGAAGAGATCCGCCCACTGGGCGGCGGTTCGATCCAGGAAAACCGACTGGTCCGCTCCCGGATCGGCGACACGGCGCGGGCCTTCGTGCTGCGCATGGACGCAGCTGCCACCATCGCGTCGAGCCGATCGAGGTCGGACGAGTTCCGCATCCTCGAAGCGGTCTGGCAGGCGGGGGTGCGGGTGCCGGAGCCCGTCGGCTTCTGCGCTGACCCGGCGGTTCTGGGCGCGCCCTTCGCGCTGATGGCCCTGGTCGAGGGCGTTGGCCTCGGGCCGCGCATCGCCAAGGACCTGTCTCTCGGCGGCGACCGAGAAGTTCTCGCCGAGACGCTCGGCCGCGAGCTCGCCCGGATCCACGGCGCCCTCGATCCGCGCGAGCCCCCTGCCGCGCTCGCCTTCCTGGGCACGCCTGAGAAGCAGCCGGCACTCGCCGAGATCGCCCGGCTGCGCGCCAGCCTCGACGGGATCGGCGCCCAGCGCCCGGCGATCGAATGGGGGCTGCGCTGGGGCGAGGTTCGGGCGCCGGACTGCCCGGCGCCGACCCTGGTTCACCGGGACTTCCGAACCGGCAACTACATGGTCGACGGTTCCGGGCTCACCGCGATCCTCGATTGGGAATTCGCCGGCTGGGGCGACCCCGCACAGGATCTCGGATGGTTCTGCGCCACCTGCTGGCGCTTCGGCCGCCCCGATCTGGAGGCCGGCGGCATCGGCTCCCGGGCGGCGTTCTACCGGGGCTATACCGAGGAGAGCGGCCGGGCCATCGATCCCGCCAGCGTCGCCTACTGGGAGGTGATGGCGCATCTGCGCTGGGCGGTGATCGCCCTGGAGCAGGGCGCCCGCCACGTCTCCGGCCGGGAATTCTCCCTGGAGCTGGCACTCACCGGCCGGATGGTGCCGGAGCTGGAACGCACGATCCTGCGGGCGACCGCCCCGGAGAGCTGGAGCTGAGCATGCAGGACGAACCCTCCGGCGCCGCCCTCCTCGACGCCGCCCGCCGGGCGCTCACCGAAGAGGTCGTCCCGGGCCTCACCGGCCGTCCGCGCTACGTCGCCTTGATGGTCGCCAACGCAATCGGCATCGCCGCCCGCGAAATCGCGCAGGCCGATAGGTTGAAGGAGACTAGCACGCGGCTGCTGGGGAGCGTGGGCGATGACGGGCTGGACGATCTGGTCCGGGCGATCCGCGCCGGCGCGCGCGATGCCGATCCGGAGCTGCACGCCGCCTTGAGGACCGGGGCGGACGCCGCCGCCGAAATCTGGAAGCCGGCCAAGCCGGGCGCGTGACGCCTCAGAGCGCCCGGGCCTGCTCGCGCAGGACGAACTTCTGGATCTTGCCGGTCGAGGTCTTGGGCAGGGGGCCGAACAAGACGGTCTTGGGCACCTTGAACCGGGCCATCCGCTCGCGGCAGAACTCGATCAGCTCCCGATCGGTCGGGGTCGCCGCGCCCGGCTTCATCTCCAGGAACGCGCAGGGGCTCTCGCCCCAGGTGGCGTCCGGGCGCGCCACCACGGCGGCCAGCATCACCGCGGGGTGGCGCATCAGCACCTCCTCGACCTCCAGGCTCGAGATGTTCTCCCCGCCCGAGATGATGATGTCCTTGGCGCGGTCCTTGATCTCGACGGCCCCGTCAGGGTGCCAAACGGCGAGGTCGCCGGTGCGGTACCAGCCGCCCGCCAGCGCCTTGGCGGTGGCGTCGGGATTGCCGAGATAGCCCTTCATCACCGTGTTGCCGCGCAGGCAGATCTCGCCGACCGTCAGACCATCCTGCGGCACCGGCTGATCGGTGCCCGCGTCGACCACGACGACGCCCTCCATGGTTGCCAGGGCCACGCCCTGGCGCGCCATGCGGGCGTAGCGATCTGCATCCGGCAGATCGGCCCAGTCGGGCTGCTCCAGGCAGACGGTGGCCGGGCCGTAGCTCTCGGTCGCGCCGTAGAGATGCGTCACCTCGAAGCCGAGTTCTTCCATCGTGCGGATGATCGTCGAGGACGGCGCCGCCCCGCCCACTGCGCAGCGGACTCGCTGCCGGAACGGCACCCGGTCGGAGGCCGGGGCGTGGGCGATCATCGAGAGCACGATCGGCGCGCCGCAGAGATGCGTCACCCCATGCTCCGCGATCAGCGAAAAAATCGCCGCCGGCTCGACCTTGCGCAGGCAGATCTGGGTCGCGCAGGCGGCGACGCTCGCCCAGGGGTAGGACCAGCCGCTGCAATGGAACATCGGCAGGGTCCAGAGATAGGCACTCTCCGCCGTAAGCCCGAAGGTGACGGCGTTGCCGAGCGCCTGCAGATAGGCGCCGCGATGGCTGTAGACTGCGCCCTTCGGATCGCCGGTGGTGCCCGAAGTGTAGAGCAGGCAGAGCGACTGCCACTCGTCCGCCGGGCCGGGCCAAGCGTAATCGGGGTCGCCCTCCGCGAGCAACGTCTCGTAGGGAATCGCGCCGGCGATGCCGGTGGCGCCGATCTCCACCACCAGGATCGGCCTCGTCCGGTCGGCCAGCGCCTCGGCGGCGAGAGCGCCGTATTCCGCCTCGACGATCAGCACCCGGGCGCTCCCATGGTCGAGGGAGAACGCGATGGTCGCCGGATCGAGGCGTGTATTGAGCGGATTCAGCACGGCGCCGAGCATGGGCACGGCGAAATGCGCTTCGATCATCTCGGCGACGTTCGGCGCAAGGATCGCCACCGTGTCGAGCCGCCCGATCCCACGCCTCGCCAGCCCCGAGGCGAGGCGGCGGCAGCGCCCGTACAGATCGGCATAAGTCAGGCGCCGCGCCCCGTCGATCACCGCGAAGCGTGCGCCGACCGAGGCGGCGGCCCGGGCCAGCAGGCTGGCCGGCGTCAGCGGTACGTAATTGGCCCGATTGCGGTCGAGCCCGGTCTCGAATGGATGACGATCGGACTCCCGGGCGCCCGGGCCGGGCGGATCTGTCTCCGTCATCGTTCTGCCTTCTGATCGGGCGGCTGGCGTGGCGTACGCACTGTCCTGAGATGACGTCGCGTCCCGCCGGACTGTCAATCGGCCGGCCTGTTACAGGCGGCCTCGGTCATCACACCGCCACGCGGATGCCGAAACCTGTCGAGGCGATCCAAGGTGCTGTTACGCGGCGGCGGTTGACGACGGGCCCGCCCTGGCGGAATGCGATCTGGACGGTCGACGCGCGGGAGAGGCTTGTGAAGAACGACAACCTGCCGATGGTCTCGCCGCAGGCCGGGCGCGAGATGGCCGAGGGCAGCCTCGCACGGGTCCGCGACGCCTACGAACACTTTGCCGAAGCGGGCGAGATGGCGCTCAACGCCTTCGAGACCTCGATGGCACAGAGCTTCGACGGTTGGCGCTCGGTGATGGGCTCCAGCCGGGAAACGGCCCACCAGCTCTCCGACAGCAACGTGGCGGGCGCCCGCAGGCTGCGCGAGCAATGGGAGTCCGCAGGGGCGCGCCTCTACAACGCGTTCGAGGACAATGCCAGCCACACCCTGGCGGCGATGCGCGAGATCGGGCACCGGATGCTGGTCGCCTCCGACACCAATGTCCGCGCCTCCCTGGATTTCGCCGAGCGCCTTGCAAAGGCCGCCGATGCCCGCGAGGTGGCGGCCCTGCATGTCACGTTCATGCAGGAGCAGTCGCGCCGCCTGACCGACCAGATGGTCGACCTGCATCAGACCACCAGCCGCCTCGCCCGCGAGGCCGCCTCCCGCACCGAAACGCCGTGACTGCGCTCGGTGCCGAGCAGGAAGCGGGATCCGAGCCGATGCCGCGCCTGGATGACCTCAGCCATGCCGACGTGCCGTTCCGGACCGGTCATTTCGCCGCTTACGCACCGCAGGATTTTCATCGGATCGCCTATGTCGAATGGGGCGATCCGACCAGCCCGCACGTCGTGGTCTGCGTCCATGGCCTGAGCCGGCAGGGCCGGGATTTCGACCCGCTCGGCTACAAGCTGGCCCAGATGGGATACCGGGTCGTGTGCCCGGACCTGCCCGG
Organism: Methylobacterium sp. J-001; assembly: GCF_022829565.1. Classification (NCBI taxonomy): domain Bacteria; kingdom Pseudomonadati; phylum Pseudomonadota; class Alphaproteobacteria; order Hyphomicrobiales; family Methylobacteriaceae; genus Methylobacterium; species Methylobacterium sp. J-001. Next base: position 86,875 of record NZ_JAKSYN010000051.1, on the reverse strand, counting down.
GCGGGGCCTTAGCGGCTGGCTGAAGGATCCGGAACTCTACGGCCTGCCCCAATACGCCGCCGACATGGCGGCGCTGATCGGGCACCTACGGATCGAAGGAAAGATCGACTGGGTCGGGACGTCGCTCGGCGGTCTCACCGGCATGGTGTTGGCAAGCGCGGCGAACACGCCGATCCGCCGCATGGTGATCAACGATATCGGGCCGTTCCTGCCCTGGGCGCCGATCCGCCATATCGGGACCCGTCTGCGCGACGCCCCACGGCTCCACCACAACCTCGCATCCGGCGAGTCGCGCCTTCGGACCGTGCTGTCGGCTTTCGGGCCGCTGACGGACGAGCAGTGGCGCCACATCGCCAAGCACAGCTTCTTCCCCGAGCCCAACGGCGGCTGGCGTCCCCATCATGATCCGGCGATCGGTGACGCGTTCCGTCCGGGCCGGGTCTACAGCGTCAGCATGTGGCGCGACTGGGACGCGATCACCTGTCCGGTCCTGCTGCTGCGCGGCGCACATTCGGAGCTGCTCCTCGCTTCGACCGCCGACGAGATGACCCGGCGCGGCCCGCCCACCGAGCGGATCGAGATCCCCGATTGCGGCCACGCGCCCGCGCTGCTCGACGAGACGCAACTACGCATCGTCACCGACTGGCTCGGCCCGGCCGCCTGATCGGCAAGAATCCATGCGGATCGCTTCCGCGATTGCCTGCGTGCCATCAGTCTAAATGAAGCCGAATCACTTGCGCCGCAGGCAATCGTGCGAACGCGATCGGTGCCGAAAAGTCCCGGCCTGCGTAGTCCGGATTGCCAGACTTGATCGATCGCCGATCTCTGTGCCGGTCGCCTTGGGTTAATTGTGAAAACCAGGGTCCTTTGTTCATGCCGCACAGTCGCGCAAGCGTGACCATTCGTTGCGCACTCGGCTGCACTGTGGCATCAACATGCGTCACGTCTGGACCTTGGCCGTGTGATGTTGCACCTGTTGGTTGTGAGCGTCGGCCAAGGTCCGCACGCCTACGCCTGCAGCCACCTGACGAAGTCCGGACTTCCCACCATGTCCAACGCAACCCCCAAGCCGAAGCAGACCACGGCCATCGATCATGGGGTCGGCAGCCGCATCGCGTTCCTGCGTGCGGCCAACGGGCTGAGCCAATCCGCCCTTGCGAGCGCGTTGGGCGTCAGCTTCCAGCAAGTTCAGAAGTACGAGACCGGCAAGAACCGGGTCGGGGCCGGGCGCCTCCAAGCGATCGCCGAGCGCCTGGGCGTGCCGGTGTCGAGCTTCTTCGAGCCGGAACCGGAGGCTTCCACCGAGAACGGTCCGGCGCTGCTCCGCATCGCCGGCGCGGTGGAACTGCTCCGCGCCTACAATCAGATTGCCGACGACCAGATGCGCCGGGATGTCATTGCCCTGGTCAAGTCCGCGGCCCGGATCGGCCATGGAACCGCCTCCACCGACGCTGCTCAGCAGCATGTCGCGACCAACGGTGCGGCTGCGCCGTCGGCCTGAGTTCATGGGAGGAGCCGGTTGACCGGCTCCGCCGCACGGCACACGTCGTCTCGCGATCCTGACTCGGGAAATGACGGCGATGATGGCTGCGCTGACGAACCTTTTCGCCGATCTTGAGGGCGACGCGCCCGACGAGGTCGTCACGGTCCTGCACGCGGCACCCGGCCTGCGGGTCGAGCGCATCGTCTCGACCGGGCAGGCGAGCCCGCCGGGCTTTCACTACGATCAGCCGCAGGCGGAATGGGTGGCGGTCCTGGCCGGATCCGCCGAGCTGCGCTTCGCCGACGAGGCGGCACCGCGCCTGCTCACAGCCGGCGACACCCTCCTGATTGAGCCCCATCGCCGCCATCGGGTCGAGCGTACCGAGTCGCCGACGATCTGGCTCGCGATCCATTTCGGGCCGGAGGTGGGAGCGGACGAGCGCCCGTGAGTCCCACTCAGCCGGCGAACCGCGCCACCGCCACCGCCGTGTCGCCGTAGACGCGTCGCTCCAGCGGTGTGAAGCCCGCGGGCCATGCGAGCTGGACGGTTTCGGCCTCCTCCACCACCGCCAGGGCGCCGGGGGACAGCCAGGCCCCACCGGCCGCGCTCGTCAGCGCCAGGGGCGCCAGACCGCGATTGTAGGGTGGATCGCAGAAGACCAGCGAGAACGGCGCCGTGGTGCCGGCGGGGCCGAGGCGCGTTGCGTCGCGGCGGAACAGCCGCGTCACCCCCTCGGCGCCGAAAGCCTCGATATTCGAGCGAATCACCGCTCGGGCCTCGGCGCCCTCATCAACCAAGAGGGCATAGGCCGCCCCGCGCGACAGGGCCTCGAAGCCCAACGCGCCGGTCCCGGCGAACAGGTCGAGTACCCGTGCGCCGGAGACGACCTCGTCATAGGCGTGCGTCAGGACGTTGAAGAGCGACTCGCGGAGCCGGTCCGAGGTCGGCCGAATCGCGTCGGTGCGCGGGGTCGCGAGCTTTCGGCCGCGCCACGCGCCACCGACGATCCTCATCGACCGCGCGGCGGACGCCCACCGCCACCACCGCCGCCACCGGGTCTCGCGCCGCCGGGCTTGCCGCCACCCTTGAAGCCGCCCGGACGCCCGCCTGGCTTGGCACCGGGGCCCTTGCCGGCGAAGCCACCAGCGCTCTTGCCGGCGAAACCGCCGGGTCGACCGCCGGGGCGCGCACCGCCGCCGGGCTTCGGAGCGCCGAAAGCCGGCTTGCCGCCGGGGCCGGAACGCTCGCCACGGAAGCCGCTCTGGCCGCGCGGCGCGCCCTCGCCGGAGCGCTCACCACGGAAGCCGCTCTGGCCACGCGGTGCGCCCTCGCCGGAACGCTCACCACGGAAGCCGCTCTGGCTTCGTGGCGCGCCCTCGCCGGATCCACCGCCATAGGGCCGATCTCCGCGTCCAGCCGGCCGCGCATCACGGCGGTCGTCCCGGCGCGCATCGTCCCGCGGGCCGGACGCACCCCGGGCCGATTCGCGCGGTCCTGAACGGTCGCCGTAGCTCGGACGGTCACCCACGCTCCGATCGCCCCGCGGCGACGGTCCGCGGTTGCCCCAGCTCTCGCGATCCGGACGCCCCGCGGAACTCCGCTGACCGCCCTCAGGCGCGCCGCGGTCAGCGTAACGGCGCCGCGGCTTCTCCTCTGCGACAGGCTCGACCGGGCTTGCGGACAGGCGCTCGACCACGACCCGGCGATCGCCCTTCTGGAACGATCCGACACGCTCATGGCCGCGCTCGGCCGCGGCCGCCTGCGACGCGCGCGGATCTTCGCCCCGGCGCGGGACGCGGGCGGCGCGCGGCTTGCCGGATTCCTCGTCCGACCGCCAGGCGGATTTGCGTGGGCCGGACCCGGCTCCACCGGTGGAGACCCGGGGCGCCGGCGCGGGGCGGGCCGCGTTGCGGCCGGCGGCCGGCGGCCGCTCGACATGCCTCTCGGCCTTCTTGGGGCTGCCGAAGGCGCTGATCGGTTCGCGCACCGGGCTCTCGAAATCGACTCCGGCCTGCTCGGCCAGGGCCTTGCCGAGTTGGTCCTTGAGAACGCGCATGCGCACCTCCTCGACCAGGCCGACTTCCAGATCACCGAGCTGGAACGGGCCGAAGGACAGCCGGATCAGCCGGTTCACCGACAGGCCCAGATGCTCGAGGATGCGCTTGACCTCGCGGTTCTTGCCCTCGCGCAGCCCGAGCGTGAGCCAGAGATTGTCGCCCTGGACCCGGTCCAGGGTCGCCTCGACGGGGCCGTACTCCATCCCGTCGATGGTCACGCCGTTGGCCAGCGTGTCGAGCTGGGCCTGATCGGTGTCGCCGTGGGCGCGCACGCGGTAGCGGCGCAGCCAGCCGGTGTCGGGATGGGCGATCACCTTGGCGAGGCCGCCATCGTTGGTGAGCAGAAGCAGGCCTTCGGTGTTGATGTCGAGCCGGCCGACCGCGACCACCCGGGGCAGATCCTCGGGCAGGACTTCGAAGACCGTCTGGCGGCCTTCCGGGTCACGGGCGGTCGTGACGAGGCCGCGCGGCTTGTGGAAGATCCACAGGCGGCTGCGCTCACGCGCCGGCATGCGCTCGCCGTCGATCAGGATTGCGTCGTCGTCGGTGACGTTGCGGGCCGGTGACGTCAGGGTCTCGCCGTTGACGCTCACGCGGCCGGCCAGGATCATCGCTTCGGCGTCGCGCCGGGAGGCGATGCCGGCCCGGGCCATCGCCTTGGCGATGCGCTCGCCCGGTGGGGTCGGGGCGTCGGACTCGTCGGACGCGTCGGCGACGGGCTCAGCCACCGCTTTCCGGGGCGTGCTCGCCGCGGAAGCGCTCTCGAGCTTCGTCTCGGATTCGGCGCCCACATCGGTGGCGGGCGTCCAACGCTCGGTTCGCGTGGTCTCGGTGTCCGGCTGGGCGGAAGCCCCCGGGACATCGTCTTTCGGCAAGTCACTCATGTGCCGGCCTTACCAGAGCCGGCCCGGACAGGCGAGACGGGTTGAGCCGCGGCAAAGGAATATGCATCGCGCAAACAAAACGAGGCGGCCCGATAGGACCGCCCCGGTTCACACGCCGTCGGCGCGTCGTCAGAGTCTCGGGGATCGCCCGCGCATCACGCCGAACACGGCGGAGATCAGGAACAAGGCGATCGCCACGAAGAAGATGATCTTGGCCGCCTCGACGGCCGTGCCGGCGATGCCGCCGAAGCCCAGGAGCGCCGCCACGAGGGCGACGACGAGAAACGTGATAGCCCAACCGATCATGGCAACCTCGCGAAAGTCAGTCGGTTCGGGATCGGAACCCACCGTGGGTGGGTTCCGATCCGATCAGACGCTCGAACTCAGAGCTTGTCAGTGGCCGACTTAACGGCGCCCTTGGCATCGCCGACGGTGCTCTGGGCCTTGCCCTTGAGCTCCTGGGCTGCGCCGTCAGCCTTCATCTTGTCGTTGTTGGTCACGTCGCCCAGGCCCTGCTTGGCCTTGCCGAGGGCCTCGTTGGCGGCGCCCTTGATCTTGTCGGTGGTGCTGCTCATGGCGTTTCCTTCCGTCCAATCATCTCGCGGCGGCGCCGCAATCGAACTGGCAACAATGGCGAAGCGACGAATGTTCCAGGCATTAACATTGCCCTGGATCGGTCTCCGGCGCCGGGTGCTGCCAGCCCCGGCGATGGGGTGATAAACCCCGTGGCGATCGATCCGATCCAGATTGCTGAGCAAGAATCCGCGAGCGCCGTCGGGGCGTTCGACCAAGCTTTCACGGCGGCGCGCACGGCGGCCCGAGCCGGCGAGGTGCCGGTCGGTGCCGTCGTGGTCCGGAACGGCGCGGTGCTCGCGGTGGCCCATAATCGGCCCCGGACGCTGCATGATCCGACCGCTCATGCGGAGATTCTCGCGATCCGCGCAGCTTGTGCGGCCATCGGCGACGAGCGGCTCACCGGCTGTGATCTCTACGTCACCCTCGAACCCTGCCCGATGTGCGCCGGCGCGATCTCCTTCGCCCGGATCCGACGCCTTTATTACGGTGCGGCCGATCCCAAGGGCGGCGGGGTCGAGCACGGACCACGGGTGTTCAACCAGTCGACCTGCCATCACGCACCGGAGGTCTATGGCGGCTTTCGCGAAGCCGAGGCGGCTGAATTGCTTCGCGCATTCTTCGCAGAACGGCGTGATTAAGGACTTGAAGACCCGTGGCTCTGCCGCATCCTTGATGGAGCAAACGGAGCGTCCGCCCATGACACCGACCTATCAGCGCGCCCTGATCGTCGGGGCCGGCTCCGGCCTCAGCGCATCGCTCGCTCGGCTCCTGGCGGCGGACGGGTTGAAGGTCGGGCTGGCCGCCCGCAATGTCGACAAGCTCGCCGCCCTCGCGGCCGAGACCGGGGCGGCGGTCCAGGCCTGCGATGCGAGTGACCCGGGCGCGGTCGAGGCCCTGTTCGCCCGCCTGGAACCCGCGCTCGGCGGCTCGCCCGATGTGGTGGTCTACAACGCCAGCGGCCGGCTGCGCGGCCCTGTGGTCGATCTCGATCCGGCGGCGGTGGCGCAATCCCTGATGGTCTCGGCCTATGGCGGCTTCCTGGTGGCACAGGCCGCCGCACGCCGGATGCTGCCGCACCGGCACGGGGCGATCCTGCTCACCGGCGCCTCGGCGAGCCTGAAAGGCTTCGCCGGTTCCGCGCCCTTCGCCATGGGGAAGTTCGCCTTGCGTGGCCTCGGCCAGAGCCTCGCCCGCGAGCTGCAGCCCCAGGGGATCCACGTCGCCCACGTGGTGATCGACGGCGCCATCCGGAATCCGGCCCGGGGCGGTGAGCCGCCGGACGCTCCGGACAGCCATCTCGATCCGGACGCCATCGCCCGCGCCTATCGCGCCCTGCTGCGCCAGGACCGCAGTGCCTGGACCTCGGAGCTGGAGCTGCGCCCTTGGGTCGAACGCTTCTGACTGTGGCTCAGGGGTTGACCCGCAGGCCGACCAGGAAGGTGTTGTCGCGGAAGCTCGAACCGACCACCGTGCTGTCGATCTGCTGGTAGATGTAGGTACCCCGCAAGGTCAGCCACCGGGTGAACCGGTAATCGAGCCGCGCTGTGGCGGAAAACCCGTTCTCCCGGATGGTGCTGCCCTGGTAGTCGTTCTTCAGGAACGAGCCCCCGAACACGATCGACAGGTTGCGCAGCAGATCGTGCTGCAGCTCCACGGTCGCGACCTCGGTGAGGATGCCGCTCGAGCCCAGGATCGTGGTCTCCGTCACGCCCGTCGCGGCGGTGAACCGGACGGTGGTGAGCGGGCTCAGGGACCAGACCAGCGCGGCGTTGACCAGCGGCGCGTCGATCGCCCGTAACGACGGATCGACATAGGAGCGATGCTGGATGCCGGCCGAGATCTCACCCGTGACAGACCGCGCAAGTCCGAAGCTCGCCCCGACCATCAGGGCGATGCCGTCGGAATCGCGGCGGATACCGTTGGTGTCCCGGCGCAGATCGTAGACGCGGGTATCGCCCAGCAGGTCCACGAACGGACTGAGGTCCGGGCTGACCTCGTAGGCGGTGCGCAGCTGGAGGCTGTACTGGTTCAGGTTGCGATCGGCCTGGTTGATGGTCACGCCGTTCGCGAGCTGAGCGTTGTCGAATTGCGAGCGGTCGACCGAGCCGCGCAGGGTCACCGAGAGCCGGTTGAACGTCTCCGTCGCGCCCAGCGACGCACCGTAGACGGCCAGCAGCGGCCGGCTCGTCGCCGCGGCGGCCTGCAGGTTGGGGCTCGACGTGCGCTGCGTGTCGACCAGGAAGCGTCCCTCCGCATCGATGTGCAGATCGCGGCTGGCGTCGATGCGCAGGCGGACGGTGCCGTCCGCGGCCGGCCGGCTGGCCGCCTCGTTCTGGGGCGTCTCCAGATAGGAGCCGCGCAGTGCGCCCTGGAGCGAACTGGAGGACCAGTCGCTGCGGAAATCGACGGCGGCCTCGGTGCGCAGGGCCACCGATCCCCGGGCGGACTGCCGGTTGGTCTGATCCGGATTCGAGTCGTAGCCGAGGCTCTGTGCGAAGCTCGGCAGCACGGTGAAGGTACCGATGCGGTAGCCGATCGGTGCGTAGGCCGGATCGGTGGGGATCGGTCGAGCGAGGTCCGTACCGAGGATGAACCCCGGCGTGAGCAGGCCCAGGGCCGGGGTGATCGCGAACAGCGGCAGGACCGGGCGCGATGCCAGAAGCGGCTGTACCGGTACGCCCACCACGGCCTGCTGGACAACCGGCGTCAGGCGAAGCGCCGGAGCCGGCACCTGCGTCACCTCCTGGGTGACCCTGCGGGTCGCGGAGCCGAGACGGCGGGGCGGAGCGGCCCGGGAGCGCAGCAGGCTCGACGGCGTCCGGTTATTCGGCGCTGTTGTCGATCTGCCGGTGCGCTGACCGCTGTCGGTGATGCGGGTCCCGAGCTGCGAGAGCCCCGGCTGGCCCTGTGTGGGGATCGCGGGCGACAGCGGCGACCGCAGGCTGTCGCCGCCGGTCTGCTCGCCGCCGGTGACGCTTCCCCCCGATGACGTACGACCATCCTCGCGCGAGAGTCCGTCCGGAATGCGCCGCCGCAGGGCCGGGAGGCCGTTGGGTGCCGTGTCTTGCCCCAGGCCGGGATTGTCGGGCTGGCCGGTGACCGGGCTGATCGCATCGAAGCGCTGGGCCACGGCCGGCGATGCCGCAAACGCGAGCGTCAGGGCGGCGAGGGCGAGCCGCATCTCCTGCCGTCCTCGCCGATCAGCGTCCGCCATCCGCACCTGATCTTGGTCTCCACCGATGCCCCGCGCTCCATCAGCCGGGATCTACAGATCACGCCGCCGCCGCCGAGGTCGTCGGTATGGTTAATGTAAGCTAGCGCCGGCATGGTTAACGCGGCGTCAACGCCGAACCTTCGCGGCTCTTCCCACGTCGTTACAGTCGCTCTTAAATTCTGTCGTCTCGCAAAAGTAGCGATTGAGATGTTCTCCCAGATCCGGTATCGTATGCCAGAATTCGATGCGTTCCTTCAGGGATTCACCGACCCGGATAGTTGGCACGACAGAGGTTCAACGTGAGCGATAGCGCTGAAGCTGGGCAGTCCGAACACATTGAGCTGGCCGTCGATATCATCGCCGCCTATGTGTCGAACAATTCCGTTCCGCCCTCGGAACTTCCGGGCCTGATCGGTGGCATTCATGCCGCCCTGAACAGCCTCTCGGCTTCGGGGTCGTCATCGACGACCGTCGTCGAAAAGATGAGTCCTGCGCAGATCCGGAAATCGATTACGCACGATCATCTGGTCAGTTTCGAAGACGGCAAGCCCTACAAGACCTTGCGCCGTCACCTGACGCTGCGTGGGCTCAGTCCGGAGGCCTATCGCGACAAATGGGGTTTGCCGCGGGACTACCCGATGACCGCAGCGAGCTATTCGGCTCAGCGATCCGAGTTGGCCCGTGCCCTCGGTCTCGGTCAGCAGCGACGCAAGTCCCGCGGCCCGGCGACACCGGTCGCCGAGGATGCGCCGGCTCCAGCCGCCCCGAAGGCGCGCGGCCGCAAGAAGGCGCCGGTCGAGTAGGCTCAGGTGCTGTTTTCGCCGGTTCCGTTTGACAGGGACCGGACTCGACGTGACACGCCGGACGGAAGGCTGAGCTGAGCATCGTCCGCCACCGCGACGCACGTCGATCATGGTTTCGAAGCGCTATCCGACGTCGATCGAGGTTGCCCGTTTGGCCGGGGTCTCCCAATCGGCCGTGTCCCGGACTTTCACGCCGGGTGCCAGCGTCTCAGCGCGGACGCGCGACAAGGTGCTGGCCGCGGCAGAAACCCTCGGCTTCCGCCCGAGCCTGATCCCCAAGATCATGCTGACCGACCGGTCCGGCCTCGTGGCCCTGGTGGTCGGCGGTTTGGAGAATGCGTTCTACGCGCGCGTCGTCCAGATCCTCTCGTCGCGCCTGCGGGAGGCCGGCAACCAGATCCTGCTGGTTCCGGTCGATAGCGACTACACCCTGGACGCCGTGGCGGCCCGCCTGACCCAGTACCGGGTCGACGCGATCGTCAGTGCCCTGGCGGTGCTCTCGCCAGATGCGGCCGAAACGCTCTCCGCTTCCCGGATCCCGGTGGTCTCGTTCAACACGCCGGTGACAGCCGCACGGGTCGGCTCGGTGAGTTCCGACAACGTGCTCGGGGGCCGACAGGCCGCAGCGCTTCTGCACGCAACCGGCCTGCGCCACCCGGCCTTCATCGCCGGTCCGGCGGACAGCCCGGCCAGTACCGAGCGCCTGAGCGGATTTCGCCATGGCCTGCGGGAAGCGGGCCTGCCTGCGCCACGCGTGGCGGGGGCCGCCTATACCTATGAGGGCGGAGCCGAGGCAGCGACGCGGCTCTACGCCGAGGGTCCGGTCGATGGTCTGTTCTGTGCCAACGATCTCTGCGCGCTGGGAACGATGGACGCCCTGCGGCGCGCGGGTCGCCGCATTCCGGAAGACGTGCGGGTGATCGGCTACGACGATATCCCCGCCGCCGCATGGGGGGGCTACGACCTGACCAGCTTCGATCAGGATGTTCCGGCGCTGGTCGAGGCCGCTTTGGCGATGATCGCTCGGATGTCCATCGACGATGCCGCTGACGGCGAGCGCGTGCTGATCCCGCCGCGGCTGATGGAGCGCGGGAGCACCCGGGTCTGACCGGCACCATGTGAACCGCCTGCCGGATTGCCTGCACGCGGCGCAACGGTGCGTCGCGTTTGCATCGCTATGCAAAAATCCGTGAGGCTCCATCCTTGAGCAATGCTGCGTCGCACAAAGCGGCGTTTGGTGTCTGTCTCAAGGAGGCTGCCGTGCCGCCCCTGCCGATCCTCGCCCTTGCCGTCGCCTCATTCGGCATCGGCACCACAGAATTCGTCATCATGGGCCTGCTACCTGAGGTGGCCCACAGCTTCGGCGTCACCATCCCGCAGGCAGGCTATCTCGTGTCGGGCTACGCCCTGGGCGTGGTCATTGGCGCACCGATCGTGGCGATCGCGACCGCAGGGCTGCCCCGGAAAACCGCCTTGCTCGCGCTCATGGCGGTCTTCCTGATCGGAAATATCGGCTGCGCCCTGGCCCCAAGCTACGGCCTGCTGATGGCGGCCCGGATCGTCACTGCGTTTGCGCACGGCGCGTTCTTCGGCATCGGCGCTGTGGTGGCGCGGGATCTGGTGCCACGTGAGAAGCGCACGCAGGCCGTCTCTCTGATGTTCGCCGGCCTGACCCTGGCCAACGTGCTCGGCGTTCCACTCGGCACCGCCCTGGGGCAGGTCAGTGGATGGCGCTCGACCTTCTGGGCGGTGGTCGCGATCGGAATCGCCGCCGGGCTCGCGATCCAGACCTTCGTGCCCTCGGGCCTGCCCGGCACGCGTGGCGGCCTCGTGAAGGAATTCCGGGCGCTCGGCCGCTGGCCGGTGCTGCGGCCGATGCTGATCTCGACCCTGTCGTCGGTGAGCTTCTTCACGGTGTTCACCTACATCACGCCGTTCCTCACCGGCGTCACCGGCTTCTCGCCGCAAGGCGTCACGGGCGTGCTGTTTGCCGCCGGGATCGGCCTGACGGTGGGCAACCTCGCGGGCGGCCATTTCGCCGACCGGGGCCTGATGGCGACGATCATCGGCGGGTTCGTCGGCATCGTCGCGGTGCTGCTGATCCTGGCCGGGGTGGCCCACCATGCGATCCCGACCGTCGCCGTGCTGGTCCTGTGGTCGGGCCTCGCCTTCGCGCTGGTCTCGCCGCTACAGATCTGGGTGGTCGAGGCCGCGAGCGATGCCCCGAACCTCGCCTCCACGTTGAACCAGGGCGCGTTCAACCTCGGCAACGCCACCGGCGCCTGGATCGGTGGCGCGGCCCTGACGCTGGGGGCGGGCTACGACAAGCTCCCGCTGATCGCCGCCGCCGTCTCGATCCTGGGCCTCGGCCTCACGGTCACCGCCGTCAGCCGGACCGGCCGCCGGGTCTTCTCGGCCTCGGCGCCTGGCGCGTAACGACTGGTTCCGAGCGTCGGCCGCCGGCTTCGGGGTGCTCGTACAGGTGTGGGCTTGCGCCTCCATGCTCCCGCATCGCTCCATGCCGGCCGCGGTGCGCTCTCCTCCCCCTTGTGGGAAGGAGTTGGAGGCGGGGGTGGTGCCGGAACAGGCTCAGCGATCCCTTCTGAACCACCCCCACCCCTGACCCCTTCCCACATGGGGGAGGGGAAAACGCGTGGTGTTTCCAGCGCTTACTGCCGAACGCGATGCGTGAGTCCGCGAACCCGCGGGAGGGAGAGGGCCGTCCTCAATCCGCTCGCACCAGATCGCCGAGCAGGCTCGCCGCCACGGTCGCCTTGGAGACCGTCAGGCCCGAAGCGCTGATCGCATCCACGGCGTCGCGGATGCGGACGAGCGGCGCGCCCCGCGCCTTGGCCCAGGCCGCGACGGCCTCCGGCCCGGCGCCGAGATCGGCCACCACCTCGGCCGTGAGCTTGCGATGGGCGGCGGCGATGCCGGCGACCGCCCGCTCCAGGGCGACCCGGTCGAACGTGTCGGCCACCGGCACGGTCCGGGCCGAAGCGGCGAGCTCGTCCAGCCGGAAGGCATGTTCCAGGGCGAAGTGGGTCGCCGCCACCTCATCGACCGGGCGGCCGCTGGCCTCGGCCACCCGCACGATATCGGGCGCGGAGATCAGGGCGTTCAGGGAGGCGAGCCGTCGGGCCTGTTCCGGCGCCATGCCGTGGCCTTCCAGTTCCGCCGCCCGGTCGGCGATCGCCGCAAGCGCCTCGGCGTCGAGCACTTTCGGCAAAGCCGCTTCCACGGCCGCGACACCGTCGCGGTAGCGCGCCACCAGCGGCGCGAGGCCGCCGGTCAGGTCGAGGTTGCGGATGAACCAGACGATCCGGTTGGTCAGCAGGCCCTGCACCTCGGCGTAGAGGCCGAGCTGGTCCTGCCCGGAGAGGCCACCGCCCAGGCCGTCGATGGCGAGGTTCAATTCCATCAGCCCGAAGGCGTCGCGGGTGATGGCGTAGGCCTTGGCGATGGTGGCGGCATCCGCCCCGGTCCCGTCGACGAGGCGCGTGACCAGGGACGGGCCGCCGCGGTTGACGATGATGTTGGCGAGCGCCGTGGAGATGATCTCGCGGCGCAGCCGGTGGCCCTTCACGGCGTCCGGGAACTGCTCGCGCAGGGCTTTCGGGAAGTAGCGCTGCAATTCGCGGTCGAAATACGGGTCGTTCGGCACCGGGCTCGCCAGGATCGCGTCGTAGAGCGACAGCTTCGCGTAGGCGAGCAGCACCGCATATTCCGGCCGGGTCAGCCCCTCGCCGCGGCGCATCCGCTCGGTGATCGCGGCATCGTCGGGCAGGTATTCCACCGCCCGGTCGAGGCGCCCTTCGGCCTCCAGCGCCTGCATCGTCCGCATGGCGAAGCCGGTCTCGCCCAGGCCGCCGCGCTGGGCGAGCGACAGGGCGAGCGTCTGCAATTCGTTGTTGCGCAGGACCAGCCGCCCGACCTCGTCGGTCATGGCGGCGAGCAGCCGGTTGCGCGCATCGTAATCGAGCCGATTGTCACGCTCCGGGACCATCAGGGCGATCTTGATGTTCACCTCGACGTCGGAAGTGTTCACGCCGGCGGAATTGTCGATCGCGTCGGTGTTGAGCCGGACGCCCGCGCGGGCCGCCTCGATGCGGCCGCGCTGCGTCAGCCCGAGATTGGCACCCTCGCCGATCGCCTTCACCCGCAGCTCCGGCGCGGTGATGCGCACGGCGTCGTTGGCCCGGTCGCCCGCATCCTCGTCGGTCTCGGTGGTGGCGCGAATGTAGGTGCCGATGCCGCCGAACCAGAGCAGGTCGGCCGGCGCCTTCAGGATCGCCTGCATCAGTTCGGTCGGCGTCGCTTCGACCCGGTCGAAGCCCAGGGCGGCCCGGACCGGTTCAGACAGCGGAATCGTCTTGAGGCTGCGCGCGAACACCCCGCCGCCCTCGGAGATCAGGGAGCGGTCGTAATCCGCCCAGGAGGAGCGGCCCAGATCGAACAGGCGCCGGCGCTCGGCGAAGCTCTTCGCCGCATCGGGATTCGGATCGAGGAAGATGTCGCGGTGGTCGAAGGCCGCGATCAGGCGGAGGCTTTCCGAGAGCAGCATGCCGTTGCCGAACACGTCGCCCGACATGTCGCCGACCCCGACCACGGTGATCGGGTCCCTCTGCACGTCGACGTCGATCTCCCGGAAATGGCGGCGCACCGCCTCCCAGGCGCCGCGGGCGGTGATGCCCATGCCCTTGTGGTCGTAGCCCTGGCTGCCGCCGGACGCGAACGCGTCTCCGAGCCAGTGGCCCTTCTCCAGGGAGAGGGCGTTGGCGATGTCCGAGAAGGTGGCGGTGCCCTTGTCGGCTGCCACCACCAGATAGGCGTCGTCGGCATCGTGCCGCACCGTGTCCGGCGGCGGCACGATCGCCTGGTCGACGATGTTGTCGGTGAGCTCTAAGAGCGTCCGGATGAAGATCCGGTAGCTCTCGGTGCCTTCCTGCATCCAGGCCGCCCGGTCCGAGGCCGGCGGCAGGCGCTTGGGGAAGAAGCCGCCTTTGGCGCCCACCGGCACGATGACGGCGTTCTTCACCTGCTGGGCCTTCACGAGGCCCAGGATCTCGGTGCGGAAATCCTCCGGCCGGTCCGACCAGCGCAGGCCGCCGCGGGCGACGTAGCCGAAGCGCAGATGCACGCCCTCGACCCGGGGCGAATAGACGAAGATCTCGAAGAACGGCCGTGGCAGCGGCATCGCCGTGACCTTGGCGCAGGCGAACTTGAAGCTGATCGTTTCCCGCGGTCCGCCATCCGCGGTGGTCTGGAAGAAGTTCGTCCGCACCGCCGCTTCGACCAGGTTGACGAACCGGCGCAGGATCCGATCGTCGTCCAGGCTGGTGACGTCGCCCAAAGCCTCCTCGATCAGGGCGCGGGTCTCCGTTTCCTGGGCGGCCCGGTCGCCCTCGTTCCGCGGGTCGAACCGGGTCCGGAACAGGCTGACGATCGCCCGGGCGATGCCGGGATGGCGGCTCAGCGTGCCGGCGAGGTAATCCTGCCCGTAGCGGATGCGCAGCTGGCGCAGGTAGCGGCCGAGCGCCCGGAGCAGCGCTGCGTCCCGCCAGGGGAGGCCGGCTTCCAGCACGAGCCGGTTGTAGCCGTCGGATTCCGCCGCGCCGTCGCCGAGCGCCAGCATCGCCTCTTCGAGGGGCTGCTCCAGCGTCGCGAGGTCGATGGGCGCCCCGGTGGCGCGCTCGATCCGCATGTCGTGCAGCCAGACCCGGGCGGATTCGTCGAGCCCGGCCGGCTTGATCCGGTAGGTCCGCTCGTCGATGACCCGAAACCCCAGATTTTCCAGGCCCGGCACCCGGTCGGAAAGGGCGATCGCGGTGCCGCGGGAGAACACCTTGAGGCGGACCTGCGCCTCGGAATCGCCGGTTCGCCGCTCGATATGCACGGCGCGCGGCTGCGCGTCGCTCAAGGATTCGAGGATCGCGACATCGGCCACGGCGACATCGGATGGGAAATTGTCCCGGTAGGCGGCCGAGAACGCCTCGGCGTAGCGGGTGGCCAGCAAGCGGGCGCGGTCGCCGTTATGAGCGTCGGCCAGGGCAGCCCGCAGGGCGTCGCCCCAGGTCCGGACCAGCGCCGCGATCCCGGCCTCCAGGGCTGCCGGGTCGCGCTCCGGCACATCCTCCTCGGACAGGCCGATGATGTAGTGGGTGCGGGCGAGGGGCCCCTCGGGAAAGGCGGGATCGGCGACGCTCAGCCGGCCGCCATAGGCCTCGGCCAAATAGGCCCCGATCCGGGCCCGGATGGTGGAATCGTAGCGGTCCTTCGGGACGTAGACGAGCAGCGAGACGAAGCGCCCGAACCGGTCCGGCCGCGAGAGCACGCGGATCCGCGGCCGGTCGGCGAGGTTCGCGATCGCCAGGGTGAAGCGGTACAGCCGCTCGCTATCGATCTGGAACAGCTCGTCCCGCGGGTAGGTCTCTAGAACCGCCAGCAGGCTGCGGCCGGCATGGCTGGTCGGGTCCAGGCCCGCCCGCTCGGCCACCGCGTCGACCTTGCGGCGCAGGACCGGCACCTCGCGCGTGGGAGCGGTATAGGCCGAGGCCGTGAACAGGCCGACGATCCGCACCTCGCCCGATAGTTTGCCGGTGGCCGAGAACAGCTTCACGCCGACATAGTCGAGATACGCCACCCGGTGGACCCGGGACTTGGCGCTCGCCTTGGTGATGATCAGCGCCTGCGGCTCCTCCAGGAAGGCCAGAATCTCCGGTGTGTAGTCGACCGGTGTCCGGCCGCGGCGCAGGGGCGTGGCGCCGGGATCGCGCAGCACGCCGAGGCTGGAGCCGTCGATCAGCGGGTGCCCGTCGGCGGCGATGCCGTGCTGGCGGATCCCCAGGATCAGGAACTGACCGTCCTTCAGCCAGTCGAGGAAGGCCCGCGCCTCGGCCACCTCCGCCTCCGGCAGCGGGGAGGGCGCGCGGCCGAGGCTGTCGGACAGTTCGGAGATGCGGGCCAGCATGGCCCCGTGGTCGTCGCTCGCCAGGGCCACGTCGCGGTAGACCTGGGACAGGGCTTCCACCAGGCGCTCGCGAGCCTCGCCGTCGAGCCGGCCGAGATGGAGATGGATGAAACTCTCCCGCGCCAGGCTGCCATGGGCGTCGGCGGTGGTCTCGCCGACCACCCGCACCAGCGCCCCCGACGCGTCGCGCTCGACCCCGAGAATCGGGTGGGCGACGAGGTCCGGCGTCAGGCCCTGCTCGGTCAGCTCGGCCAGGGTCGAATCCAGGAGGAACGGGCGGTTGTCGTTCACAACCTCCAGGATCGTGATCTCGCGCGGCCGTCCGTCCCGGACCAGCGCGGCGTCGCTCAGGCGCACCCGGGCCGGATCGCCGGGCTTGCGCGGCTCGGACAGGAGCGCCCGCGCCTTGACCGCGAGGTCGGCCAGGGCATCGGCCGGGTAGGGGGCCAGATCTTCCGGGGTGACGCGCCCGAACAGGTCGCGGGCGAAGCCGCCGGGGCCGCCCTGCGCGGCGACGATCTCGGCAGCGGCCTCGATGAGTCCAGTCCGGGCCGACTTCTGTTCCGATGATGACAACGCCGTCGCGGTTTCGAGTGTCATCGTGCCTCTCACGAACCGGGAGCCTGCAGGCGCAGGGTTAGCAGGGTCATCCGCCGTGTCGATGACAGCCGGCCGCATTTCCCGCTTCTCGCGTGTCGAACCGATGGAACCGTTAGGCCCGGCTTGTCGGGACGAAAATACGTGCATATACACGCATCGTGAGCACCGATTCTCCCATCGAGCCCTGCACCTGCGTCGCCCTGCGCCGGGCCACCCGCGCCCTGACGGCGTCCTATGACGCGGCCCTGCGCCCGGCCGGGCTGCGGGTGACGCAATTCTCCATCCTGCGCCGGCTGGAGCGGCTCGGGCCGACGCCGCTCACCCGGCTGGCCGTCGAGGCGGTTCTTGAGCGGACCACGATGGCCCGCAACCTCGATCCGCTGGAGCGGCGCGGCCTCGTGAAGATCGAATCGGGCCAGGATGCGCGTGAGCGCGTCGTTTCCCTGACGGATATCGGCCGCAAGGCCGTCGCGGCGGCGATGCCCTACTGGCAGGGGGCCCAGGCCCGGATCAACGCGCAGGTCGATCCCAAGGCCGTCGCCGCCATGGCGGACGCCCTCATCGCCGCTTCCTGACTGCTCGTCTCACCCCCGGAGCTTGATCATGGCCGCCCCCGTCGAGACGCTCCCTGCGCCGCCCGTGCCGCGCCTGCACTATGCCTGGATCGTCGCCGCGGTGACCTTCCTGGTGCTGCTGATCGGGGCGGGGGTGCGCGCCACGCCGAGCGTGCTGATCGTGCCCTGGGAGCGGGAATTCGGCTGGACCGCCGCCACGATCGGGGTCGGCATCGCACTCAACATCTTCATGTACGGGATGATCGGGCCGTTCGCGGTGGCGATCATCGAGCGCTTCGGCCTGCGCCGGTCGGTCTGCTGCTCGCTCTTCGTCCTGGCTCTCGGCACCGTCGCCACCAGCCTGATGACGGCGCCCTGGCAGATGGTCCTGCTCTGGGGAATCGTGGTCGGGTCCGGCTCCGGCATGGTCGCCAACGTGCTCGGCGCCACCGTGGCCGGGCGGTGGTTCGGCAAGCGCCGGGGTCTCGTGATCGGGATGCTCACGGCGAGCAGCGCCACGGGACAGCTGATCTTCCTGCCGATTTTAGCCTCGCTGGCGGTCGGGCAGGGCTGGCGCTCGGTCTCTCTGCTGGTTGCGGCCGTCACCCTTTTGCTGATCCCGGTGGCGGCCCTGCTGCTGCGCGACCGGCCGGCGGATCTCGGCCTGCCCCGCTACGGCGAGTCCGTCGTGACCCCGAACCCGGTCCTCACCGAGAACCCGGCGGTCCGGGCCCTGCGCGGCCTGCGGACCGGCCTGAAGTCGAAGGATTTCTGGCTCCTGTCGGGCACGTTCTTCATCTGCGGCGCCTCGACCAACGGGCTGATCGGCACCCACCTGATCCCCGCCTGCATCGACCACGGCATCGCCGAGGTGACGGCTGCGGGCCTGCTCGCGCTCATGGGCATCTGCGACCTGATCGGCACCACGGCCTCGGGCTGGCTCACCGACCGGTTCGATTCGCGCAAGCTGCTCGCCTGGTATTACGGTCTGCGCGGCCTCTCGCTGATCTTCCTGCCCTACTCGTTCGACCTCAGCTTCTACGGCCTGTCCCTGTTCGCGGTGTTCTACGGGCTCGACTGGATCGCCACCGTGCCGCCCACCGTCCAGCTCGCCGGAAAGTCGTTCGGCGAAGAGAATGCCGCGCTGATGTTCGGCTGGATCGCCGCCGCCCACCAGATCGGCGCCGCCTCAGCGGCCTGGCTCGCCGGCATGGTCCGCACCGATACCGGCAGCTATCTCGGCGCCTTCGTGTCGGCCGGCCTGCTCTGCCTGGTTGCGGCCCTGATGGCGGGCTTCGTCGGGCGCAGCCCGCGGGAGCCGGCCCTGCGCCCGCTGCCGGCCTGAACTGCGCCGCGCGGGCGGAGCCGTCACAAGCGTGCCGCGAAGGGGGCGCCCCATCGGGCCAACCCCTCGCAGCATGAGTGCCCATTGTGACCATCGCGATCCGGCCCAATCCGCCGGTCCAGCCGGTGAGCGTCCCGCAGAAACGGTCGGGGCCGGGCTTCACTGAGTTCGTCGCCATCATCGCGCTGATGATGGCGGTCACTGCCATCTCCATCGACAACCTGTTGCCGGCCTTCCCGGCGATCGAGGCGCGGTTTGCCGTGCCCGACCCGAACCGGCTGCAGCTCCTCGTCTACGTCTTCATGGCTGGGTTCGGCGTCGCCCAACTGGCCTACGGGCCGATCTCGGACACGTTCGGGCGCCGCAAGGTGCTGCTCGCCAGCCTCGCGATCTACGTGGTCGGCTGCGGCCTCGCCATGGTGGCGCCGAGCTTCGGCTGGCTGCTGGCGGCCCGGGTCATCCAGGGCATCGGCGCCGCCGGCGGGCGCGTGCTCTCGGTGGCGATCGTGCGCGACCGCTTCGCCGGGCGCGAGATGGCGAGCGTGATGTCGCTCACCATGATGGTCTTCCTGATCGTCCCGATGATCGCCCCGGCGATCGGCGGCCTGATGCTGGCGCTGGGCTCCTGGGTCTACGTGTTCGTTTCGATGCTGGCGCTCGCCTTCTGGCTGACCGCCTGGTTCTCGCTGCGGATGCCGGAGACGCTGCACCCGGAATACCGCCGCCCGCTCTCGCTCCGGGCGACCCTGGATGCGGTGCGCACCACCGTCACGACCCGGGTCTCGATCGGTTACGCCACGGCCCTCGGCCTCCTGACCGGCTGCATCATGGGCTATGTCGGGTCGGCCCAGCAGGTGTTCGACACCGGGCTCTACCATCTCGGGACCCTGTTCCCCCTGGCCTTTGGGCTGGTGGCTGGCGCCATGGGGGCGGCGACGCTGATCAACGCCCGGATCGTCCGGCGGCTGGGGATGCGGGCCCTCTCGCATGCCGGCATCATCGCCTTCACGCTGGTGGCCCTGGCCCAGGTCGGCGTCGGGCTCGCCTATCACGGCCATCCGCCCCTGGCGGCGTTCCTATCGATCCTGGCGGCGAACCAGTTCCTGATGAGCTTCGCCCTGCCGAACTTCAATGCGCTGGCGCTGGAGCCGCTGGGCGCCATCGCGGGCACGGCCTCGTCGTTCGTGGGCTTCTACACGACGATCCTGGGGGCGTTCTCCGGTTACGTAATCGGCCAGGCCTTCGACGGGACCGTCCTGCCGGTCGGGATCGGCTACGCGACCCTCGGGGGGCTCGCGGTGCTGGTGGTGCTCTGGACCGAGCGCGGCCGGCTGTTCCGGGGCGGCGTCGCGGGCTGACCATCGTCCGAAAGGCGGAAGCCGGCTTTCGGACGAAGACGATGCGCCCCTGAACCAGCGGACTTAACCCCGCCTTCAAACGAATCCGCCACCGTCCGGTCAGCCCTCACAGCCGACCGGACCCGATATGATCGCCCGCGCCCAGGACGGAACCCTTCTCGCCGCGCGCCTGCTCCTGGCGGCCGCGCTGCTGCCCACCGGGATCGCCCGGGCGCTCAACGTCTCGGGCTTCGCGCTCACCCTCGCCGGCAGCGGCATGCCGTTCCCCGACGGCGTCGCCACCGCCGCCGTCGTGGTGCAGGTTTTCGGCCCGCTGGCCCTGATCCTCGGCGTGCTGCCGCGGCTGACCGGGCTGGCGCTGGCCGTGTTCGCGGCGGTGACGGCCGTGATGCTGCACACGTTCTGGCAATATGTCGGGCCGGCCGCCATCGCCGAGCGGACGCTGATGCTGGCCGATCTCGGTCTGGCGGGCGGGTTCCTGATCTACGCACTGACGGGGCCCGGCGCCTGGAGCTGGCAGGGTTGGCGCGCCGGCGAGGCGGGCGCACGGCCGGCTCCGCAGCGCGCCCCCGCCAAGGCACCCGCCAAAAGCCCGGCGGCGCGCGGCGGCACCGGGAAGAAATCCGGCGGCCGTGCCCCGGCCCGCGCCGCAGCCTGACCGGCTCAGCTCGCCCGGGGCTTCAGGTCGGGCGTCGCGGACGGCGTCGCGGCGACCATCCGGCGACCGGAAATCTCGGCGCCGGCATCCGGCGTCAGCTTGCGGAAGGCCAGGACAGAGAGCGCCGACAAAATAGCCACGGCGAAGAAGGCCGGTCCGAAATCTCCGGCCTCGATCGTAGTCCGGCCGTGGAACCCGGCGGTGCCCTCAAGCGCCAGGGCGCCCAGCGTGACCCCGAGGCTCAGCGACAGCTGCTGGCAGACGCTGGCGAAGCTCGTCGCCGCGCTCATCTCCCGGGATTCGAGATCGGCATACGCGATGGCGTTGACGCAGGTGAACTGCACCGAGCGCGAGCAGCCGCCGATGAACAGCAGCGCGATCATGATCCAGTGCGGGGTCTCCGCGGTGTAGAGCCCGTTCACCGCCAGGAAGGCTGAGGCCAGCACGGCGTTCGAGACCATCACGGTGCGGAAACCCAGACGGCGCAGGATCTTGGGCGCCAGGGCCTTCACGAACATCGCCCCGGCCGCAGCCGCGAAGGTGATCAGCCCGGAATGCAGGGCGTCGAGCCCGAACCCGACCTGCAGCATCAGTGGCAGCAGGAACGGGATCGCCCCGGTTCCGACCCGGAACAGGCTGCCGCCGAGGATCGCGACCCGGAAGGTCGGGCGGTTCATCAGGTCGAGCCGCACGATCGGATGGGCGATCCGCCTGGCATGGGCGACGTAGAGCGGCAGCAGGACCGCGCCCGCCGCCAGGCATCCCCACGAGACCGAGGCCGGCAGGAGATGGCGGCCCATCGAGGCGAGCCCCAGCATCAGGGCGGCGAGGCCGGTGCCGAGCAAAAAGAACCCGGCGATGTCGAGCGGCGGCCGCTCCGGCTCGCTTATGTCCTCGAAATAGAGGCTCGCTAGCACGATCCCGGCGCAGCCGATCGGCAGGTTGATGAAGAAGATCCAGCGCCAGTCGAACCACGTGGTGATCAGCCCGCCCAGAGGCGGGCCGAGCACTGGGCCGACCAGGGCCGGGAAGGTCAGGTAGGCGAGCGCCGTCACGAGCTGCGATTTCGGCACGCTGCGCAGCACCACGAGGCGGCCCACCGGCACCATCATCGCCCCGCCCATGCCCTGGAGGAAGCGCGCCGCGACGAACCACGCCAAACCGTTGGCGGCCGCGCAGGCCAGGGACCCGAGCATGAAGACGACGAGCGCGGCCCGGAACACCGTGCGCGAGCCGTAGCGGTCGGCCATCCAGCCGCTCACCGGAATGAAGATCGCCAGGCTGACCAGATACGAGGTCAGGGCCAGCTTCAGAGCGATCGGATCCTCGCCGAGGCTCGCGGCGATGCTGGGCAGCGCCGTGGCGATCACCGTGGAATCGGTGTTCTCCATGAACAGGGCCGTGGCCACCGTCAGAGGGACGATCCAGAGCGGTTTTGCGTTTGGGGACGGCATCGGACAGCAGACGCGTAGCGCGGCGGGACGGTTGCACGGCGGGGCGGCGATCTCGCACGGTCGTGTTTCGCGCCTGTATCCGCAACGCAACAGGGGTTGCATCGTGACCGAACACCACCTTTTGCGCGGGTGGTCCAATGGCTACGTTTGGCGCGAGCGGTCTTCCGGCCGTCGATCCCGGCACGGTGCCGGCCGCGAGACCCTTGATGCAGCCCTCTCCGAGCAAGCGCCGTTCCCTGTCGCGGATCGCCGCCGCCGTCGCGCTCATGTCGACGGTGGCAGCCTGCGGCACGGTGCTGCTGAACGACCGCGGTTCGCTGACGCGCTACGACCGCCTGCAGGCGAGCACGGCGGTCGCGTCGGCGTCGCGGCTGTACGTGGACCGGCCGGCGCTCGCGAAGGCCCGCACCGTGCGGATCATTCCGACGGCATTCCACGCCGACGTCGCGGGCGCCGCGCCGCTGACCCAGGCGGAGCGCCGCCTGATCGCCAACGCAGCCGACCGGGCGCTCTGCTACGACCTGTCGCTGCGCTACGACGTGGTGACCGGCCGCGACGCGGATCTCACCGTCCGGGCGCAGGTCACCCGGGTCGAGCCCACCGACCTTCTCGGCGCCGGCGCCACCATCGCGGGCTCGGCCGGCGTCACGGTCGCCTCGCAGGTCGGGCTGAGCGCCGTCGAGGGCATCGGCCGCATCCCGATCCCGCGGATCCCGATCGGGCTCGGCAGCCTCACGGTCGAGGCCGAGGCGCTGGACCGTCGGCGCGAGCAGCGCGCCGCGATGGTCTGGGGCGGGGCGGCGAACTCGTTCACCAGCCAGCCGCGCTTCTCCCGCGCCAGCGACGCCTACGATCTCGCCGGGGAGTTCGGCCAGGATTTCGGCTTCATGCTGGCGACGGGTGACGACCCGTTCAACGCCCCCAACACCCTGCCGACCTGGGACCGCATCCGGGTCACCACGCTCGGCGAAGCGCCCCTCGATCCCGATTGCGAGGCCTACGGCCGCGCGCCGGGTATCGACGGCATCCTGGGCGACTATATCGGCCTGCCGCCGGAATATACCGACAAGGGTCCCACCGCTTCGGCGGCGCGCTGACCCGGTCGGCGTTGCAAAAAAGCGGGGGAGCCATGCGCGATTTCCCGCTGCGACGCGGCGACGGTGCATTGGCGCAGCCGCGGACCCCATGATACTGGCCCTTGCCAACCCGATCCCGCTGCGCAGCCCCCGCGAGCGCGGCCGTCCGAGGAAAGTTGGCACATGGCCCGAGTCGATTCTGCAACGATCATCGAGGGCCTGACCTTCGACGACGTGCTCCTGCGGCCCGCCGCTTCCTCGGTGATGCCGACCGAGGTCAACGTCGCGACGCGGCTCACCCGGACGATCCCGCTGAACCTCCCGATCCTCGCCTCCGCGATGGACACCGTCACCGAGGCGCCGATGGCCATCGCCATGGCGGCCAATGGCGGCATGGGCGTGATCCACCGCAACCTGGAGCCGGCCGAGCAGGCCGAGCAGGTCCGGCTCGTCAAGAAGTACGAGTCCGGCATGGTGATGAACCCCATCACCATCCACCCGGACGAGACCCTGGCCGACGCCTTCGAGGTGATGAAGCGCAACCGCATCTCCGGGATCCCGGTGGTGGAGCGCGGGCCCAACGGCTCCCGGGGCAAGCTGGTCGGCATCCTGACCAACCGCGACGTGCGCTTCGCGACCAACTCCGCACAGCCCGTGGCCGAGCTGATGACGCGGGACCGGCTGATCACGGTCCGCGAGGGCGTGACCCAGGACGAGGCCAAGCGCCTGCTGCACCAGTTCCGGATCGAGAAGCTGCTGGTGGTCGACGACCATTACCGCTGCATCGGCCTGATCACCGTCAAGGACATCGAGAAGCGCGTCACCTACCCGTTCGCCGTGAAGGACGAGCAGGGTCGCCTGCGGGTCGCCGCCGCCACCACCACCGGCGATAGCGGCTTCGAGCGGGCCGAGCGCCTGATCGACGCCGGCTGCGACGTGATCGTGGTCGATACCGCCCACGGCCACTCGATCAAGGTGCTGGACGCGGTCGCCCGGGTGAAGCAGCTTTCGAACGCCGTTCAGGTGATCGCCGGCAACGTCGCCACCCGGGAGGGCACGAAGGCGTTGATCGATGCCGGCGCCGACGCCATCAAGGTCGGCATCGGGCCGGGCTCGATCTGCACCACCCGGATCGTGGCCGGCGTCGGCGTGCCCCAGCTCACCGCCCTGATGGAGGCCGTGGAGGCCGCCGGCGAGGCCGACATCCCGGTCATTGCCGATGGCGGCATCAAGTATTCCGGCGACCTCGCCAAGGCGATCGCGGTCGGCGCTTCGGTGGCGATGCTCGGCTCGCTGCTCGCCGGCACCGACGAGGCCCCCGGCGAGGTCTTTTTGTATCAAGGCCGCTCGTACAAGTCGTACCGGGGCATGGGCTCGGTGGGCGCCATGGCCCGCGGGTCGGCCGACCGGTACTTCCAGGCCGAGGTCAACGACACCCACAAGCTCGTGCCCGAGGGCATCGAGGGCCAGGTCCCCTACAAGGGCCCGGTGGGCAACGTCCTGCACCAGCTCGCCGGCGGCCTGCGCGCGGCCATGGGCTATGTCGGCGGCGCGACCATCCCGGATTTCCAGGAGCGGGCGCAGTTCATCCGCATCACCAATGCCGGCCTGCGCGAGAGCCACGTGCACGACGTGACGATCACGCGCGAGAGCCCGAACTACCCGTCGCGGACCTGAGGCGCCGTTTTTCGCAGGCGCCACGCGTGCTCTCGCGGGTCGCGGATTTATGCCGTTCGTTCGGTCGTAAACGCTGAAAGCACCACGCGTTTTCCCTTCCCCTTGTGGGGAAGGGCAGGGGTGGGGGTGGGGCCGGATGTGACTGGGCGGTGCCTCCTGCACCACCCCCACCTCCAACTCTTTCCCACGAGGGGGAGGAGAGCGCATCGCGCCTGACACGGGCCAAGGTGTAAACGTCGGACCCCCGCACGGGAGACCGAACTGGCGATCAGCTGGCCCTTCGCGAAGCGTCGCCACCTTGACTCGATGCTGCCGGCGACCTTCGATGGTCGAGCCCATCTGACCCGATACGGCCGACAAGTCCGACCCGGAGTTTCCCAATGCGTACGCTGATCGTCGGAGCCGGGGCGACCGGCGGCTATTACGGGGCTCGGCTCGCGGAATCGGGAGCCGACGTCACCTTCCTGGTCCGGCCGGCCCGGGCGGGGAAGCTGGCGGCGAACGGGCTTGTGCTGCACTCGCCGCTGGGCGACCTGCATCTGGCCGCCCCGTCCACCGTGACGGCCGACACGCTGGCCGAGGCCGGGGCGTTCGATCTCGTCCTGCTGTCGTGCAAAGCCTACGACCTCGACAGCGCACTGACCGACCTGACGCCCGCGGTGGGGCCGCAGACCGCGATCCTGCCGGTGCTGAACGGCCTAGCCCATCTCGACGCCCTTGATGCCAAGTTCGGCGCGGAACGGGTGCTGGGCGGTTCCTGCGCCATCGCGGCGACCCTCGCGCCGGACGGGGCGATCCGGCACATGAGCGAGCTTTGCAGCATCACCTACGGGGAGCGGGACGGCTCGCGCTCCGCCCGGATCGAGGCGGTCGACGCACTGATGCGGGGCCTGAAGTTCCAGGCGCGGCTGAGCGAGGTGATCCTGCAGGAGATGTGGGAGAAGTGGGTGTTCCTCGCGACTCTCGCGGGCGCCACGACCCTGATGCGGGCGGCAGTCGGCGATATCGTGGCGGCGCCCGGCGGCGCGGCGTTCATCGCGGCCCTTCACACAGAATGCACCGCAGTGGCCGCGGCGAGCGGGTTTGCGCCGCGCGGCGTGGTTGCCGAGCGGGCGCGGGCGCAGCTGACGGCCCCGGGCTCGACCTTCACCGCCTCGATGCTCCGCGACATCGAGAATGGCGGCCGGATCGAGGCAGACCACGTCATCGGCGATTTGATCGCCCGCGGCGGCCGCTTGGCCCCGGAGGCGGCATTCCCGGTGCTCGCGCAGGTCTATGCCGGGCTGAAGGCCTACGAGGCCCGGCGAGCGCGGGAAGCCGCCTGAGGCGATCCCACCCATCACCGCAGAATGAGGGGGCGGGCGGGATCAGCGCAGGTCTCCGACCGGGACTCAGTAGCGGCCCGGTGGCGGCGGGGGTGGGTTGCCGTATTCGAGCTGCGTCTTGGCATCCAGCGGCCGCCGCGGCGGCGGGGTGAAATCGGGGGCGGCTGCCGGGGCGCTGGCGCAGGCGGCGAGTGTGGCGGCGACGAGCCCGGCAACGGTGCCGGTAAGAGTCACGCGGACGACAGAAGACATGATCTGAGGCACTCCCGGCCATGCCCCCGTGGCGGAACGCTCTGGCCCGCGACGGGAGGATGCCATACGACACGGGCCAGCCCCGCGCCGCGGGACCGCCCACGATCCGGTCTGGACCGCGATCGTGCTGGAAGCTCGGCCGTACCGTGGCGGCATCGTGGGCCAAGCGTGGCCGTTTCGCGTCGGCCTCGACCCATTCAAAAGGATCCGGACCCTGACCCCCGCCGCCCGCTGCTCCGCCGCCATCGAAGTCCTGACCGATATCACGGAGCGCCGCCGCCCGGCCGCCGACGCGCTCAAGGATTGGGGCCTCGCCCACCGCTTCGCCGGCTCCGGTGACCGGGCCGGGATCGCCAGCCTGGTCTACGATGCCCTGCGCCGGCGGGCGTCGGCCGCCTGGATCATGGGCTCGGAGACGCCGCGCGCCGTGCTGATCGGCTCCCTGCGGCTGCAGCAGGGGCTCGCCGCCGCCTCGGTGGCGGCCCTGTTTTCGGGCGAGCGCTTCGCCCCGGAGCCGCTGAGCGATGACGAGCGCGCGCGCCTCGAATCCGGCACGCTGGACGACGCACCGCCTGAGGTGGCGGGCGATGCCCCGGCTTTCGTGCTGCCCGAACTGGCAGCCGCTCTCGGCGACGACCTGATTCCCGAGCTGAAGGCGCTGGCCCGGCGCGCGCCCCTCGATATCCGGGTCAACGCCCTGCGCGGCAGCCGTGATGACCTCATGCCGGCGCTCAGCGCCTTCGATGCCGCCCCGACCCCGCACGCGCCGCTCGGCGTCCGGATCCCGATCGGGGCCGACGGCCGCGGCCCGGCGCTCCATGTCGAGGCCGAGTTCCTGGACGGCTGGTACGAGATCCAGGACGAGGGCTCGCAGCTCGCGGCCCTCCTGGCGGATCCCCAGGCCGGCGAGACCATCGTCGATCTTTGCGCAGGTGGTGGCGGCAAGACCCTGGCGCTGGCGTCCCAGACGCGGAACGGCGCCCGCCTGATCGCCACGGACGGCGATCCGCGCCGGCTCGCGCCGATCCACGAGCGCCTGCGCCGCTCCGGGGCCGAGGTCGCGGTGCGGACCCCGCGCAGCGGCAAGGCCCGCGCCGACGTGCTGGAGGATCTCGATGGCCATGTCGATCGGGTTCTGGTCGACGCGCCCTGCACCGGCTCGGGCACGTGGCGGCGCAACCCGGACGCCAAGTGGCGGCTCCGCCCCGGCAGCCTGGCTTTGCGCATCGCCGAGCAATCGCAGGTCCTCGACCGGGCGGCCAAGCTGGTCCGGCCCGGCGGGCGGATCATCTACATCACCTGCTCGCTCCTGCCCGCGGAGAACGATGCGGCCGTGGCCGGGTTGCTGTCGCGCTGGCGTGGGCGCTTCGACGCGGTGCCGGCCGAGACCGTCCTGGCCGCGGGACCGCCGAGCCTGGCGGCGTCCGTCCGCCACACCGAACACGGCCTGCAGATGACGCCGCTGCAGACCGGGACCGACGGCTTCTACGTATCCGTGATCACCCGGCGCGACTGAGGACGCGCGGTTCCGGAACCGGCACCGCCTCCTCCGACGTTGGGCCATGGATGTCCCAGGAGATCGCCATGACCGTATCCGTCCGCCGCGTCGTCCGGCCCCGGTCCTGAGCCTCGCCCGGGACCGGTTCATGCATCTCGATCGCCGCCTGCTGCTCGCCGGCCTGACCAGCGCCCTCGGCCTGCGGGCGGCAAAGTCCCAGGAGAGACCGCCGGAGCCGGCGCCCCACGAGGCGATCCGCGCCCTGCCGCGCTCGCTGCCCGGCGCCGATCTCCAGGTGATCGATCTGTGGCCCGGGGATCCGCCGGGGGGCGGCAGCGGTCCGGATCCCGACGGCTACCGGTACGTCGAGGGCCGGTCGGGGGACGTCACTCGGGTGGCCAAGCCCTGCCTGCTGGCGATGCGGCCGGCCAATCCCAACGGCGCGGCGATCATCGTGGCGGCCGGGGGCGGCTACCAGTTCATCGCGTTGGGCAACGAGGGCGTGCCGGTCGGACGCGTCCTGAACGCGGCTGGGATCACGGTCTTCCTGCTGGTCTACCGCCTGCCCGCGGAGGGCTGGGGCGCGGGGCCCGACGCGCCAAGGCAGGACGCGCAGCGGGCGCTGCGGCTGGTGCGGGCGCGGGGCCAGGAATACGGCATCGACCCGGCCCGGGTCGGCGTGCTCGGCTTCTCCGCGGGCGGCCACCTGATGGGCGAGACCGCGGTGGGCACCGCGAGCGACCTCTACGCCCCGGTGGACGAGGCCGACGCGCAGCCGGTTCGGCCGACGCTCGCCGGGCTGATCTACCCGGTCATCACCATGCGCAAGCCGTTCGATCGCACCGCGACGCGCCGGATCCTCGTCGGCGACGAGGTTACGCCGCTCGAGATGAAGACCTACTCGGTGGACCTCCAGGTCGGGCCGGAGACGCCCCCGACCTTCCTGGTCCAGGCGATCGACGATCCGGTGGCGGTGGCCGACCATCCGCTGCTGATGTTCTCGGCGCTCCGCAAGGCGCGGGTTCCGGCCGAACTGCACCTGTTCGAGCAGGGCGGCCACGGCTTCGGGCTCGGCGCCCCCGGCACGCCGGCCGCCGCCTGGCCCGGCCTGTTCCTGGCCTGGATCCGGCTGCACGGCTTCCTCAACCGATGACCTGAGGAGATCAGTCCTCGCGCAGCCGGTGGAGCTTGGCCACCTTCGGGCGGCTGGTGCGGAACTGGCCACGCTCCACCGCCACGAACACCACGATGACGATGGCGATGATGCTTAGCCACCAGATCGCCGTCAGGCCGACGCCCAGGCAGGCCACCGTGAAGGCGGCGGCGAAGCACCCCATCGCCCCCGGGATCAGCGCCGGGATGTCCCGGCCGCCCCGGCGGATCGAGGCGTAGAGCGCGAAGGCGGCCGCCAGCGCGCCGACGATGCCGAGCTCGTACCAGAACTCGAACAGGGCGGTGGTCGGCGCGTTCAGCGGCAGCATGCCGACGAGGCGCCCGCGCAGGGCCGTCTCGAAGCCGTGGCCGGTGATGAGCCGCACGGGATCGGTGGTCACGACCTTCTGCCAGCTCTTCAGCGACAGCACCGCGGGCGCGAGCGGCCCGAGCAGGGCGGCGCCGACCGGGCGCGCCAGGAACGGCAGCAGCGGCGCCACGGCCAGCAGGGCGGCCGAGATCGTCGCGGTCAGCATCACGCCGAGCTTCGGCCGATAGCTCGTGATCGCGAAAGCGAGCGCCCCCACCGCCAGGGCGGCGATCTGCGTGACGTCGGGCTGGACCGTGAGCGCCAGGGCGACCAGCAGGGCGAGCCCGAGCGCCTCGCGGTCGCGCCGCCGGGACCGGAGCCAGGCGAGCGCCGGCCAGACGAGCAGGATCAGCAGGATCAGGCCGCGGTCGAGGGCACCGTCATCGTCGATGCCGGGGGGCGCCAGGTGGGCGCCGAACAGCCCCAGCACGATCGCCACGATCGAGCCGGCCACGACCCCGAGCGGCAGCAGGTAGAGGTTGGCCGAGCGCATCCGGTCGGGGAGGGCGAAATAGCCGAGCAGCGCCAGCCCGATCGTCGCCGCCAGATTGGCCAGCCGCTCGACCGCCGGGCCGAGGAACGGGGTCCAGGTCAGGGACAGGACCGACCACAGCACCACCAGCATGCCGGCCAGGAAGGCCGGGGCGGTCAGCAGCCGGGACACGGCCGGGCGCACCGGGCGCTGGCGCCGGTCGATCGCGCTGGCGATGATCAGCAGCACGACGGCGATCGGCGCCAGGATCACCGTGGCGCGCCGTGCGACTTGCGCCAGCACCGGCAGGATGACGAACAGGCCGAAGAAGCCGATGCGCCGCAGCAGGGCGGCGGCGTCGAGCGCTGGATCGATCGTGGTGGGGTTCGACGCGCGGGGCATCTTGCGCCTTCTCCCGGACCGAGGCGGCCGGATCACGCTCGATACGCAAGCCCTGCGCAAGCCGCTGTAGACCCAGAGCAACACTCCCGGGTCCGCGCGCCGGGCCGGCGGCGGTTCAGGCCGTGCGGGTCGTCGTCCGCGGGCGTCTGCGGATCAGCCGCAAGCCGATATCCGACAGCACGCGCCAGCCGCCCCAGGCGGCCAGGAAGCCGATCAAGCCCGCCGCCAGTCCGTCGGCATTGGTCGGGACCGCGGGGCTGAAATCCTGGTATGCGGCCTGTGCCACCGGCACGTCGGGGTCGCGCAGCATCGCCACCACCTTGCCGAGCGGGCTGGTTGCCGATGCGAGCGCCTGCTGCTGCGAGCTCAGGCGGGCGAGCCGGGTGATATCGGCCTGGGCGGCCTCGCCACGCCGGGCGACGAGCTGGTCGGGATTGGTGCGCAGCCGGTCGACCGCGCCCTCGCGGGTTGTGCCCGTCGCCTGCGCGTCCGATTCCAGCACCGCCACCTGCCGGCGCAGCTCGTCCACTGCGCCGCCCAGGCGCTGCGCATATTGCTGCGCGAATTCGGGCGCCTGAGCGGCGATCACGCCGCCGAGCAGGCCGAGAGCGAGGCCGAGAGTGCGGAACACGCGGAACACGTCAGACCCTCCGGTTCGAAGACGGGCCGTAGCCCCGAACAAAGGGCTACGGCCGAAGACAACGCGAATCAGGCCGGCAGGGTCAGCAGGCCGGCCTGGCCGTCGGCACAGCCGAACAGCATCCGGTTGCCGCGCGCGTCCCAGGCGAGGGCCGTGATCCCGCTCCCCTGGACGGCAGGCCGCACGAGCAGCTCGGAGGCATCGGTGAAGCGCACCAGCAGGATACAGCCATCCTCGTAGCCGACTGCGAGGACCGGCGCCTTGGGGTGGAACGCTACCCGCGAGACCCGGGCCGGCCGGACGCCGCATTCCCGGGGCGCCTTGCCGGTGGGTCCCTCCTTGGAGTCGAACGGCCAGACGATCGCCGCCTCGGCGCCGCCGGTGGCAAGCCAGTTTCCG
Organism: Methylobacterium sp. J-001; assembly: GCF_022829565.1. Classification (NCBI taxonomy): domain Bacteria; kingdom Pseudomonadati; phylum Pseudomonadota; class Alphaproteobacteria; order Hyphomicrobiales; family Methylobacteriaceae; genus Methylobacterium; species Methylobacterium sp. J-001. The sequence goes on along the minus strand of NZ_JAKSYN010000051.1, from coordinate 55,656 downwards.
TCGGACGACCAGGACACCGACCGGACCTTGCCCGGATAGCCCGACATCCGCATGTGGCCGCGATCCGGCTGCAGGCGCCAGCCGTGCAGGGCGTTCTCCTGCATGGTCGAGACGACGAAGCGGCCGTCGGGCGACCACGTCACGTCGATATGCGAGCCCTTCCAGCTCACGACCTCGGCGGGGGTCTCGAGATTCGGGTACCAGAGGCTGACGCCGTTGTAGTGCGAGACGCCGATCCGGTAGCCCTTCGGGGCGAAGACCAGACCACGGGCCGTGGACGGGGCGGTGAAGCTCTTCTCCCGGCCCTTGGCATCCCGCGCTGTAACCGCACGCCCCGCCGACCAAGCCACCGCCCCGTCCGGGTGCAGCGCCAGGGCGTCGATCCAGGCGCCGCCCTTGGCCGTGCCGAGTTCCTGAGTGGCGCCGCCGGCCCGGATCTCGACCACGCGGCCGTCGTCGCCGCCGGTGACCAGGCGGTCCTGGCTTCCGGCCGCCACCAGGATCCCGCTGTCGGGATGGGCCGCAAGGCGGGTGAGATCGTCGCCCTGCATCAGAGCGACCGTCCCGTCGCCGAGCGCTAAAGCCGGCGCATCCTTGAGGAAATGCGCCGCGACCACGTGGGCGCCCGCCTCCAGCGGAACGACGTGGTCGGTGAGGGACGGATGGCTGACGAAATCGCTCATGGGGACTCGACCTTCGTGGTCCGCTGGCCGGCGCGCAGGACCAGGAACGCAGTGATGAGCGCGAGCACCCCCGAGACCGCCGCCGGCGCGATCAGGGCGTAGAGGGCAAACGCTTCGTAGGCCAGGGCGCCCAGATAGGCGCCCAGCAGCAGGGACAACCAGACCAGACCGTCGCCGATCCAACCGAACGGCTCGCCCGTGCGGGTGAGCGCCTTGGCGATCTTCTGGCCCAGGCTGAACAGGGCGCCGGTGACGAAGGTGGTGCCGGCCCGAAAGCCCTGCACCTGTGCCAGCACGGCGTTCTGCGTTCCCATGGCGACGGCCACGAAGAAGGCTGCGAGCCCCAGCTCCGGGGAAGCGAGTCCGAGCGCGAGGCCGCCCAGAATCAAGAGTGATTCGTAGGCGAGCACAACCGGTGTGGTCCACCGTGCCGGCACGAGGATCGCCAGCCCGCTGCCCAGAACCGAGCCAGTCAGGAAGGCCGCGATCAGGATCGCCGGCAGCAGCATCCGGTGCAGCTGGGCCTCTGCCCCGAACACAGCGAGTTGGGTGGTGTTGCCGCTCATGAACGAGGTGTAGAGCCCGCCGAGCCGCACAAAGCCCAGCGCATCGACGTATCCGGCGAGCCCCGTCAGGAGCAGGCCGGTGCCTAACTGCCAGGACCGGTTCACGGATCGACCCTCCCACGGCATCCCGGTAACGCGTCGTTAACCATTTCCGACGCTCCGTTCACCTGCACCGGGGCGGGGTTAACGGGCCGTGCACCAAGTCCGAGCAATTCGATGCAATCACGGCGAACGCCGGAGCGCAGGGGCCCGTTGCTCCTTCGATCCGGCACGGGGCTACCGCGCCCCCGCCGGGTGAGTGGGAGTTGCGTCATGATGCCGTTCGCCGCCGCCTTCGCCTGCCCGTCCATGCCCGCCCTGGATTCGGCCGTCGCGACCATCCTGGTGGTCGAGGATGAGCCGACCGTCTGCGAGCTGGCCGCCGAGGCGCTTCTCGAAGAGGGTTATCGGGTGCTCACCGCCGCAGATGCCTGGGAGGCCGAGGCGATCCTGGCACGGGAGAGCGTGGACATGCTCTTCACCGATATCGACCTCGCCCGCAACACGAACGGCCTGGCCCTGGCCCGCAGCGCCCGCAGCGTCTGCCCGGACCTGCCGGTGATCTACACGTCCGGGGGCCGCGGCTGCCTGTCGGCGGCCGACGCCGTCTCCGAATCGGTGTTCGTTCCGAAGCCCTACCGCCCCAGCCAGCTCGTGGCGCTTACGAACGACATCCTGCGCGCCGCGCACCGTCACCATCACGCCTGACTTGAACCCCTGAGGAATCCCGCCATGCGGCGCCCCCTTATCGCCACCGGTCTCACCCTCGCCCTCGCGGCCGCCGCCCTGCCGGCCCGGGCTGCGTGCGACGTGAAGGGCGCCCAGATCGAGGAGGGGATCGCCGCCAAGAAGGAACTGCGCGAGGACGCCAACGCCCAGACGGTGCGCGACCTGCGCACGCTGCGCGACGCGGCGATCGTGCTGGAGACCTACAAGTTCCCCGGCGAGTGCGAGGTGCTGCTCGGCATCGCCAAGTCGTTGCTCGCCAACCCCGACAAGACGATCGTGCAGGGCGGCAACACCGACGAGGATGAGGCGGAGAGCCTCGTGGAAGCCCGTGAGCCGAAGGCCAAGGTGCCGGCGGACGAGAAGGCCCCCGCCGCCAAGGCGCCCGCTCCGAAGGCGAATTGAGGCGCGAGGATGGGTCGGCCGTCAGGCCGGAGCCAGAGACGGGAACTCGGCTTCCTCGCCCGGCCGAGTCGGTGTGCGCGCCGGAGCCCTGATCTGCACCGTCGCTCCCCGCCTGCCTGGGGGGCAACCGCCCCGCAAAGGGGGGAGGCGAGCGCTGCTACCGCTCCTCGCCGGCGCTCGCTCCGAGCTTGGCCCTGGCCAGCGCCCGGCCGAGCTTGGCGGCGATCTGGGTGCGCAGGATATCCGCCATCTCGATATCCACCAGCCGCCAGCTGAAGCCGCGCAGCCGGAGTCGGATGCGGGTGCGCTCCGCCCGGGGCGCCTCGGGCGGGATCGGGATCACCACGGCCCGAAAGCCGCGCATCTCCAGGGACGTGTAATAGGGCAGGAGCCGCCCGGCACTGCGGATCGCCAGGCCCTCCGGCTTGAGATCGGCGGGGCGCTCGATGTCGAGCTTGTCGGGCCAGCCGTTGTCCAGCAGGTCCATGACCGTCTCGGGCGTCACCAGGGTCTCGGCCAGCGCCAAAGCGAGGCCGTAGGCGACGTCGTTGAGGCGCTGCCGGTCTCGCGGCTCGAGCTCCAGATCCGTGTCGGAGGCGGCGCGCACCGCTGCGGTGATCTGGCGGACCAGGGACAGCCGGAGCGTCCGGAAGTTCACGTGGGTCTCGATATAAGCCACGTCGTGCCGGCGTACGGCCTGCGAGAGATCGTAGAGCGACCAGAGTGGGCTCACCGTGAAGGCGAGCCACGCCACGGCGAGGCCCAGCGGGACCGCGAGCCAGCGCACCACCCTACGACCCCGCTCGCGCCGTCACGGCTGGGCCGCCGGGGCTTGGGCCGCCGGAGCTTGGGCCGCCCAGGTCTCGAGGCCCGCGAAGGCCGCGACGACGCCCTCGTAGACCGGGCGCTTGAACGGCACGATCAGGTCCGGCAACTCGGAGAGCCGCGCCCAGCGCCAGGCATCGAACTCAGCCTTGTGGGCGCCGCCGCCGGGGGTCAGCACGTCGATCAGATCCTCGCTGCCGAGGAAGCCGTAGGCGAACCACTTCTGGGTCTGGCCGCGATAGCGGCCCTTCCAGGCCTGCTTCATCACCGCCGGGGGCAGGTCGTAGGTGAGCCAGTCCGGGATCTCGCCGAGCAGGCGGATCGCGTCGGGCGGCACGTTGGTCTCCTCGTAGAGCTCTCGCCGTGCGGCCGCCTCCGGATCCTCCCCCGGATCGATGCCGCCCTGCGGCATCTGCCACATATACGGGCCGGCGACATGCTCAGGCCCGGCATCCTTGGTCCGGCGCCCGACGAAGACGCCGCCCGCGGGCGCGATCAGCGCGACGCCCACGCAGGGGCGGTAAGGCAGCGCGGTGCCCGAGTCGGAATCTGTGGTCATCGCGGGCGACCATAGGTCAGGGGCAAGTGGCGCGGCAACGGCACCGGCGCCGAAAGCCGCGCGGCGCCGGGTCAATTGGCGGTGCTGACCCGCTTCTCCACGGCGCCGCGCAGGGCGACGCTCGCCGGGACCAGGCGGATGCCCCGGGTGTCGAGGTCCCGGGCCCAGCGGGCGATCCGGTCGACGCTGAGGGCCGCGCCGCTGGCCGAGACGAGGGCGAACCCGGTGGCGCGGGCGCGGGCCTCGGCCTGGCTGAGCGCCGCGTCGATGGCGTCGGCGCGGGGTACCGCATCGAGGACGAGTTCCGCCCGGGCGACGGGCGTGCGGCCCTTGTTGGCGGGCGTCGGCTTCGGCCCGGTGCCGTCGTCGAGGAAGCCGAGGCCGCGGGTGCCGATCTCGCGCAGGATCGGCTCGAAGGCCGGGTCGGCCATCATCTTGGCGCCCATGAAGTTCGCCACGCCGACATAGCCGGGGAAGCGGGCGAGGGACCAGGCGAGGCGGTCGGCATTCTCCAGGCCCTTCAGGGCGGTGAGCAGCGTCTGCGGACCCGGATCGCTGTCGGGATAGTCGAACGGCTCCATGGGCAGCTGGAGGAAGATCTCGTGGCCGGCGTCGCGGGCGCGGGCGGCCGCGCGCTCCGCCTCGGCGCCGTAGGGCAGGAAGGCGAGGCTGACCGCGGCCGGCAGGCGCACGGTCGCGCCGGCGGTGGCGGCCTGGCCGACGCCGAGGCCGGTCACCAGGATCGCGATCCTCGGGCCGGTGCCGGGCTCCTCGGCCCGGGCATAGACGTCGAGGGCGCGGATACGGCCCTCGCCGAGCTTCGGCATCAAGCCGTGACGGCCCTGCTCGCTGATCCGCGGATCCGGCGCGGCGGCGAGCCGGGGCGCGCTGGCCGGCGGCACGCGGATCACCACGGCCTCGCTCGGACCCGAGCCCGGCGGACGCACCACCGTGACACCGGACGCGGTCTCGATCTCCTCGGCGCTGCGCTGCTGCGCGCCCCCCGCGTTGACGACCACCGCGCCCTGCGGCTCGGGTGCCGCCACCGGGGCGGGGGCCGGCCGGGCCCGAGGCTCGCGCATCGTGATCGCGACCTCCACGCGCGGCTCGCCGCCCTGGGGATCGCCCAGCGCGAGCACCAGCCCGCAGGCCGCGAGCAATCCGCCCGCGATCGCTCCCGCCGCCACCTTGGGCCGGCGTAAGGGCGCGACGAGGCGCGCGAACCGGCTGAGGGGCCGCTCCGGCGCTTGTGCCTCCGGCACCCCCAGGGGGCGCGTGAGGATATCGTCGGTGGGTTCGGTCAAGCGGCACTCGATGCGGATGCGCGTCTCACGCCCGATAGCAGCGGCGCGAATCCCAGCGATCATTGCCGGCCGGTATGGTTAATCTTCCGCTAACGGCTCGATCGGCCATGAAAAACCCTGCCCGGCAGGCCTGCCGGACGGGGTTCTTCTGGGACGCGGGTCGTGGATGACGAACTCAGTTCGGCAGGCTGGGCTTCTGCTGCTGCGGAGCCGGGGTGCCGTTGGCGGCGCCCTTCTGGATGCCGTGCAGGAAGTCGATCGCCGACAGGAGCTGCTTGTCCTTGGCCGGGTCCGGCGGGATGTAGGCGGAGGAGCCGCCGCGCTCGTCGGTATCCTTCTGCTTCAGGTGACCCTTGAGGCCGGCCTCACCCTTGGTCTCGTCCTTGCCCTTCAGCTCGTCGGGCACGTCCTGCAGCACCTCGATATCCGGCTCGATACCCTTCGCCTGGATCGAGCGGCCCGACGGCGTGTAGTAGCGCGCCGTGGTCAGCCGCAGGGCGCCCGAGCCGCCGAGCGGGATGATCGACTGGACGGAGCCCTTGCCGAAGGAGCGCGTGCCCATGATCGTCGCGCGCTTGTGATCCTGCAGGGCGCCGGCCACGATCTCCGAGGCCGAGGCCGAGCCGCCGTTGACCAGCACGACCACCGGCTTGCCCTTGGTCAGGTCGCCGGCCTTGGCCGAGAACCGCTGGGTCTCGTCCGGGTTGCGGCCGCGGGTGGAGACGATCTCGCCGCGGTCGAGGAAGCCGTCCGAGACCATCACGGCCTGGTCGAGCAGGCCGCCCGGGTTGTTGCGCAGGTCGACCACGTAGCCCTTGAGCTTGTCGGCGCCGATCTCGCCCGAGAGCTTCTCGATCGCCGCCCGCATGCCGTCGAAGGTCTGCTCGTTGAACTGGGTCAGGCGGATATAGGCGACGTCGCCGCCCTCGACCTTCGAGCGCACCGGCTTGATCTTGATCACGTCGCGGGTGAGCGTGACGTCGATCGGGTCCTTCGACTCCTTGCGGGAGATCTTGAGCTTCACGGCCGAGTTCACCGGGCCGCGCATCTTGTCGACCGCCTGGTTCAGGGTCAGGCCCTGGACCTGGTCGTCGTCGATCTGGGTGATGATGTCGTTGGCGAGCAGGCCCGCCTTGGCGGCCGGGGTGTCGTCGATCGGGGTGACGACCTTGATCAGGCCGTCCTCCATGGTGACCTCGATGCCCAGCCCGCCAAACTCGCCGCGGGTGGTGGTCTGCATGTCACGGAACGCCTTGGCGTCCATGTAGCTCGAATGCGGGTCGAGCGAGGTCAGCATGCCGTTGACGGCTGCCTCGATCATCTTCGACTCGTCCGGCTTCTCGACGTAGTCGGTGCGGACCTTCTCGAAAACGTCGCCGAACAGGCTGAGCTGGCGGTAGGTCTCGGCCGAAGCGGCGACCGCCCGCGGTCCCGACAGGAAGTCGGTCTGGGTCGCCACCATGGAGGTGCCGGCACCCAGGAAGGCGCCGAGCATGATCAGGGATGTCTTGCGCATCAGCCGCGAACCTTCTCGCCAAGTATCTTGTCACTGGGGCTCTTCGCCCACCACGGCTCCGGATCGACGGAGCCGCCATCCTTCTTGAACTCGACGTAGAGGGTCGGCTCGCCATCGGACCCGGGCGGGCCCGCGCTACCCTCGCCCATGCTGCCCACGGGTTCCCCCGCAAGAACGAACTGGCCGACCTCTACGCTAATCTGATCCATCCCCGCCAGCAGAAGATAGTAGCCATCGCCGGCGTTGATGATCAAGAGACGCCCATAGGACCGGAACGGCCCGGCGAACTGCACCCAGCCATCGGCCGGCGATGACACCAGCGCCTTCGGACGGGTCGTGAAGGAGACGCCGCGGGTGGTCCCGCCATTGCCATCGGGCTGGTTGAAGCCCCGCGCCAGCCGCCCGCTCACGGGCCGCGGCACTTCGCCCCGCGCCTCCGCGAAATGCACTTTGGGCGCGAGCCGCGCCGGATCCCGGAAGCCCGCCGCGGCGAAACGCTCCTGCGTCACCCGCGCCTCGCGCTCGGCCGCGGCCTTGGCCTCCTCGGCGGACCGCTTGGATGCTGCGACCTCCGCCTCGGTGCGGTCGAGCAGGTCCTTCAGGGATTTCGCCTGGGCGCCGAGCTCGGCGGCGCGCTTGCGCTCCGCGGTCAGGCCGCTCTCGACATCCGCCTGCCGGGCGCGACGGGCGGTGACGAGGGCCTGGAGGCGCTGCTGCTCGCGCGCCCAGCCGGCGAGGTCGTTGGCCAGCCCCTCCTTGTCCTGGGCGATCAGGCCGCGCAGGCGGATCATCTCGGCGAGATCGGCCGCCAGGGTGTCGACCTCGCCGCGCAGCTCGGGCACCACGGCGCCGAGCAGCATCGAGGTGCGGATCACCGCGAGCACGTCCTCCGGGCTGACCAGCACGGCCGGCGGCGGCCGACGGCCCATCCGCTGGAGCGCCGCCAGGATCTCGGCGACGATGCCCCGGCGGGCATGCAGCGAGCGCCGGATCGCGGCCTCGCTCTCGGTCATCGCCTTTAGGCGTTCCTCCAGGCGGCTCAGCCGATCCTCGGTGGCCTGCGCCTGGCGTCCGGCATCGAGGAGCGCGCTGTCGAGCTTGGCCCGGTCCGAGCCGATGGCGGCGATCTCGCTCTCGAACTGCGCCCGCTGGCCGGCGCTGGCGGCCAGCGCGTCCTGAACCCGCTTCAGGTTTTCGGCCCGCCGCTCGCGCTCCTCGGTGGTGCGTTGGATTTTTTCCGCGTCGGTATTGGGAGCCGGGTCCTCGGCCCGCGACGGCCCGGCCGCGCAGGCCAGGGCAATCAGCACAAGCGCGCATCGGGTTGAACGCTGTCGGACGGTACTGGCGAGGCGATCGAACCGCACGATGCCTCAGCCCGGCTCGCCGCGGTGATACGGGTGGCCGGCCAGGATGGTCAGGCTGCGATAGATCTGTTCCAGGGCGAGCACGCGAACGAGTCCGTGGGGCAGGGTGGCGGCCCCGAAGGACAGAATCAGCTCCGCCTTCGTCCGAATTGAGGCATCGAGGCCGTCAGGACCGCCGATCGCCACCATCAGGGCCGGCCGCCCGGCATCGCGCCAGCCGGCGACGCGTTCGGCCAGGGCCTCGCTGGCGATATCCGAGCGCCCGCGTTCGTCATAGGCCACCAGCACCCCGCCTGGCGGCAGATGTGCGAGCAGGGCGTTGGCCTCCTCGGCGCAGCGGTCTGGCGCCCGACGGGAGCGGGATTCGACGATCTCCACGCTGTCGCAGGCGGGAAAGCCGAGGCCGCGTCCGAGCTGCGCCGCCCGTTCGCGGTATCGTGACGCGAGCTCGCGCTCCGGGCCGGCCTTCAACCGGCCGATGGCTGCCAGGACGAGGCGCACGGGGGAGGGGTCTCTTGCTGTGTCGAGTCGGATGTTGCCTCACCGTCATTGCGAGCGCAGCGAAGCAACCCAGTGAGGCGATACATCCTGGGATCGCGCGCTGCCCTGGGTTGCTTCGCTACGCTCGCAATGACGGCTTGGGTCGGCGGACCGCTAGTCTGCCGCCAGGCCGACCGGGCGGTCAGCGCCCCACATCTTCTCGAGGTTGTAGAAGCCGCGCACTTCCGGGCGGAAGATGTGAACGAGCACGTCGCCCGCATCGATCAGCACCCAGTCGCAGGCCGGCATGCCCTCGACCCGGGCGTTGCCGTAGCCGCGGTTCTTCATTTCCTGGATGAACTTGTCGGCGATCGAGCCGACATGGCGCTGCGACCGGCCGGACGCGATGATCATCGTGTCGGCGAGGGAGGTCTTGCCCGCGAGGTCGATCGCGATCGTCTGCTCGGCCTTCATCTCGTCGAGGCACGAGAGAGCGAGCGCCTTCAGGTCGTCCGAGCGGGCCATCCCGGGCTCTTCCGGAACGGGGGTATTGGTGCGGATGGTCTCCGTGCGGATGGTCTCGGGCAGCGTCCTGATTCCTCGTGATGTCGCGCCGCCCTCTTCGGACACGCGAACCGATATGAAATTGGCGGTATCGGGCCGCGATTGCAACTGCGTCGCGTGCGGAGGGGCCTAAGCGCGGTGCCGGCCGTTGCGAATCTCGGTGGAGGACAGGGGCGATCGAGGCCCATGGAGGAAGACCCAGGCCGGCGGCCGTCGCATCGGCAGGGTGTGCGCGGCTGCCTCGGGCACCCGGGCTCCGGCGAGCCGTTGCGCGGCCCGGGCGCTCAGCGGCGTCATCGTGAAGCCGGGCCGATCGATGATGGCGATCGGAACCAGGGTGGCAATCTCGGCACATCCTTTCCAGCGGTGGAAATTCCCGAGCGAATCCGCCCCCATAATCCAGACGAACTGCACCCTGGGGCAGCGACGGGTCAGGTAGCGCAGGGTCTGCACCGTGAAGCGCACGCCCAACGCCGCCTCGATCCCGGTCACCGCGATGCGCGGGTGCCGGGCGATCTCCCGGGCCTGCGCGCAGCGCGCCTCCACGGAAGGCAGCGCGATCCGGCTCTTGAGCGGGTTGCCGGGGCTCACCAGCCACCACACCCGGTCGAGCCCGAGCCGGCGCAACGCCGTCACGGTGACGTGGCGGTGGCCATGATGGGCGGGGTTGAAGGATCCGCCGTAGAGGCCGATCCGCATGCCGGGGGCGCTCGGCGGCAGGGTCAGCCGCACGCCGGGACTTCGCGTGGGATCACGGGCGGATCTGGCCGCTGCCGTGGACCCGGTACTTGAAGGTGGTCAGCTGCTCGACGCCCACCGGGCCGCGGGCATGCATGCGGCCCGTGGCGATGCCGATCTCGGCGCCGAATCCGAACTCCCCGCCATCGGCGAACTGGGTCGAGGCGTTGTGAGTGACGATCGCCGAATCGACCTCCGCGAGGAAGCGTGTCGCTTCGGCGCGGTCGGCCGTGATGATCGCATCGGTGTGGTGCGAGCCGTAGGTCTCGATATGCTCGATCGCCGCATCGATGCCGTCGACCACCCGGGCCGCGATGATCGCATCGAGATATTCCGTGTGCCAGTCATCCTCCGAGACGGCCGTCACCCGGGGATCCACCGCCTGGACCTCGGCATCGCCGCGCACGGCGCAGCCGACATCGAGCAGGGTGCGGATCAGGGGCGCGAGATGGGTCGCCGCGCAGGCGCGGTCGACCAGCAGGGTCTCGGCGGCGCCGCAGACGCTGGTCCGGCGCATCTTGCTGTTGAGCAGCACGGCCAGCGCCATGTCGAGATCCGCCGCGGCGGCCACGTAGACGTGGTTGACGCCGTCGAGATGGGCGAAGACCGGCACCCGGGCCTCGGCCTGGACGCGCTCCACGAGGCCGCGCCCGCCCCGGGGCACGATCACGTCGACGCAGCCGTCGAGGCCGCCGAGCATCAGCCCGACCGCGGCGCGGTCCCGGGTCGGCACCAGCTGGATCGCGTCGGCGGGCAGGCCCGCCTCGGCCAAGCCCTCGCTCATTGCCTTGGCGATGGCCAGGGCGCTGCGGTGGCTGTCCGAGCCGGCGCGCAGGATCGCGGCGTTGCCGGCCTTGAGGCAGAGTGCTCCGGCATCCGCGGTGACGTTCGGCCGGCTCTCGAAGATGACGCCGATCACGCCGAGCGGCACGGCGATCCGCTCGATCAGCAGACCGTTCGGCCGCTCGATCGCAGCGAGCTGGCGCCCGACGGGATCGGCCAGGGAGCCGACCTTGTCGACGGAATCCGCGATGGCCGCGACCCGGCCGGCATCGAGGGCGAGCCGATCGACCAGAGCGGCGCTCTGCCCGGCCTGGCGGGCGGCGGCGACATCGCGGGCGTTCTCGCGCAGGATCTCCTCGGCATTCGCCCGCAGGCGCTCGGCGATGAACCGCAACGCCTGGTCCTTGGTCTGGGCCGAGGCGAGCGCCATGCGCCGGGCCGCGACACGCGCCCGACGGCCGATCGCTGCCATCTGCTCCGACAAGGTGTCGGCCGCGGCGAGATCCGATCTCAGGTTCAGGACGGGCACGCTGGCGTCCTCGATGTTCGAGGGCCGCAGAAGCCGGCCCGACAGGGGGTGAAGCTGTATTTGCACATCGGGCAATGGGCCTACAAGAGTGCTGGACAGCCGATCGCGATAGAGATCGCGTGAGCGACGACTGGATTTATAATGATCGGCGTCAATCCGATCTAGAACAATGCCAGATCATCCCGATGCACCATCCAGGCGCGGCCGGGATAGTTCAGCAGTTCGGGGATGCGCGCGCTCGGATGACCGATGATCAGCGCCGCCTCGGCGTTGTCGTAGGCCACGAGGCCGCGGCCGAGCACCCGCCCCTCGGGATCGCGGATCATCACGGCGTCGCCCCGGGAGAAGCTGCCCTCGATCGCCCGGACGCCCACCGGCAACAGGCTGGCGCCCCCCAGCAGGGCCTTGGCGGCGCCGGCATCGATGGTCAGCGTTCCCCGCGGCTCCAGGGAGCCGGCGATCCAGGTCTTGCGCGCCGCGGTGGGCGTGGAGCCGGAGAGGAACCAGGTGCAGCGCGCGCCCTCGCGCACCGCCTTCAGGGGGTTCTTGCCCCGCCCGTCCGCGATGACGAGGTGGGTGCCCCCGGACGCCGCGATCTTGGCGGCTTCCACCTTCGTGCGCATGCCGCCCCGGGACAGCTCCGAGGCCGGCCCGCCGGCCATCGCCTCGATCTCCGGGGTGATGCGCTCCACCACCGGCAGGTGGCGCGCCTCCGGGTCGGATTGGGGCGGCGCGGTATAGAGCCCGTCGATATCCGAGAACAGCACCAGCACGTCGGCGTCGATCATCGTGGCGACCCGGGCGGCGAGCCGGTCGTTGTCGCCGTAGCGAATCTCCGAGGTTGCCACCGTATCGTTCTCGTTGACCACCGGGACGGCGCGCATCTCCAAGAGCTTCAGCACGGTAGCCCGGGCGTTGAGGTAGCGGCGGCGCTCCTCGGTGTCCTGCGGGGTCACCAGGATCTGCCCCGCCACGATGCCGTGATGCCCGAGCGCCTCCGCCCAGTGCCGCGCCAGGGTGATCTGGCCGACCGAGGCCGCGCCCTGGCTCTCCTCCAGCCGCAAAATCCCGGGCGGCAGGCCGAGCACCGTCCGCCCCAGCGCGATGCTGCCCGAGGACACGACCAGCACGTCGACGCCCCGGCTATGCAACTCAGCGATGTCCTCGGCCAGAGCCGCCAACCAGGCATGGCGCAGCCGGCCGGCATTGCGATCGACCAGCAAGGCCGATCCGACCTTGATGACGACGCGGCGAAATTCTTCGAGGGCCGGGATCATAATTCTTCGCCGAGACTGGTGACGCGGTGCGGTTTGGACGAAGTCCGCGCGAATGAACAGCGTTTGGACGAAGCGCAATCCCGCGCGGAAATCGGCTGGCCGACGTCTCGTCCGGCCCGCCGACCGCGCGCCGCCGCCAGACTAGTGCCGGGTCGTCGCCCCGTGACTCACGGCTGCCAAGCCACCGCCGGCTGCGCCTCCGCGTCCGCCGCGGCGCTGGCGTCGATCTCGATCTGGATCGCACGCAGCGCCTCCGGGACACCCTTGCGGCTCGCCGAGGACAGGACCAGCGGCGCCCGGCCGGCGGCGCGCTTCAGCTTGGCGACCTGGCTCTTCAAGGTCTCGGCATCCAGCGCATCGGCCTTCGAGAGCGCGACGATTTCGGGCTTGTCGGCCAGGCCATTGCCGTAGGCCTCGATCTCGCCGCGGACCAGCTTGTAGGTCTTGCCGGCATGCTCGGTGGTGCCGTCGACGAGGTGGAGCAACACCCGGCAGCGCTCGACATGGGCCAGGAACTTGTCGCCCAGACCGACGCCCTCGTGGGCGCCCTCGATCAGGCCGGGAATGTCGGCGAGCACGAATTCGCGGTTGTCCGAGCGCACGACCCCCAGGCCCGGATGCAGAGTCGTGAACGGGTAGTCGGCGATCTTCGGCTTGGCCGCCGTGACGCTCGCCAGAAAGGTCGATTTGCCGGCATTCGGCAGGCCGACAAGGCCGGCATCGGCGATCAGCTTGAGGCGCAGCCAGATCCACATCTCCTGGCCTTCCAAGCCCGGATTGGCGTGTTTCGGGGCGCGGTTGGTGGAGGTGGTGAAGTAGGCGTTGCCGAAGCCGCCATTGCCGCCCTTGGCCAGCCGGATCTTCTGGCCGACCTCGGTGAGGTCGGCGATCAGGATTTCGCCATCCTCGGCGAAGATCTGCGTGCCGGCCGGCACCTTCAGCACCACGTCGGATCCGTTGGCGCCGTGGCAGTTCGAGCCCATGCCGTGCTCGCCCTTCTTGGCCTTGAAATGCTGCTGGTAGCGATAGTCGATCAGGGTGTTGAGGCCGTCGACGCATTCCACCCAGACATCGCCGCCGCGGCCACCATCGCCACCGTTCGGGCCGCCGAACTCGATGAATTTCTCGCGCCGGAACGCGACGCAGCCGGGACCGCCGTCACCGGAGCGGACATAGACTTTGGCTTCGTCGAGGAATTTCACGGCTTTATCCCTTTTCGAGCATCGTCCCGAATGCCGGATCCGAATCGATGCTCTAAGAATCTAGGTGGCATCGTGTTTTGCCGAAAGTCCGAAGCCCTTCGGGACGACGCGCTCGGATGCGGATCCGCGACCCGCACCGTCGTTCAGTTGGCGAGTACCGGCCATCGCCGACCTCGAAACCGCCTGCTCAGGCGGCTTCCGTCAATGCCGCCACAGCGGCGCGCGCCTGCCACCGCGCCCGATCCAAGTGGAACAGGTCCACGGGCAGGTCGCCGCCCCGGGCCGGGAACGGCTTCGTGGCGGTGCCGGTCCGCGCGAAACCGCAAGCCTCCAGCACGCGTCGGGAGGCCGGGTTCATGGTCCGCGCCGAGGAAGCAAGGTCCGTCCCGCCTGCATAGGCGAAGAAGGCATCGCATAGGGCGTGCACGGCCTCACGCATCAGGCCTGCGCCCCAATGAGGCTGGCCAAGCCAGTATCCGAGTTCCGGCGCGGCGGTGGTTCCGGGATGAATGCTGATCACGCCGATCAAGCTCGTCGGGGCCGAGCGCCGTGCCAGAGCCAGCGTCAGGGCAGCGCCAGCTGTGTTCTCGGCCCTGGCCTGCAGGACGAAGGTCTCCACCACGGCGGGTGGCAGCGGGTGGGGAACCCCGGCCAGCATCTCGGCAACGGAGCGGTCCCCCGCCAGCTTGAGGATCGCGTCCTTGTCCTTCGCCGTCGGCCAGCGCAGCCAGAGCCGACGCGTCTCGATCCGGAAAACGTCGTCGCGGGTGAGATCGGGGAACATCGTGCCCTCGCAGGGCGGCGCTCCCGGCTCCGGGGCACCGCCTCAAGACGACGAAGGGGAGGATGGTGCCCCATCCTCCCCGGTGTTCCGTCCGATCCGTCCCGTCAGGGGCTCGGCATCGACGTCTCCGGTCCGGTGTGGGACACCGGGCGGGACGCCAGCTTCGCCGCTCGGGCGCCCGCCTGTTATTCCGCGGCCAGGGCCAGCGGGGTTACGGCCACGAAGGCGCGCCCGCGGCGCGTCTCGAAGCGGACATGGCCCGGTACCAGCGCGAACAGCGTATGGTCCTTGCCCATGCCGACATTGCTGCCGGGATGCCATTTGGTGCCGCGCTGGCGCACGATGATGTTGCCCGGAATCACGGCTTCCGAGCCGAACTTCTTCACGCCGAGGCGCCGGCCTTCCGAATCGCGGCCGTTGCGGGACGAGCCGCCTGCTTTCTTGTGTGCCATGGGATCTGCTCCGAATGCGTGTGGGTCGCGCGGATCGCGGGTCTCGCCTGAGGCCCGCGCTCGATCACGCGGAAATGCCGGTGATGCGCACCACGGTGTGGTGCTGGCGGTGACCGCGCTTGCGGCGCGAGTTCTGGCGGCGGCGCTTCTTGAAGGCGATGACCTTCTTGTCGCGACCGTGGCTCACGATCTCGCCCGTGACGCTGATGCCCGACAGGGTCGGCGCACCGACCTGCGTCGCGCCCGCACCGTCGGCGAACAGGAGGACCTCACCGAAGGTCACGGTTTCACCGGCCTCGCCCGGCAGGGTGGCGATGGTGATGGTGTCGTTGGCGGCGACGCGGTACTGCTTGCCGCCCGTCTTGATGACTGCGAACATCGTTGCTCTCGTGTTCTCGAACGGCCTCCGGGGCGGCTGCCCCTGGACCGGCTTCTTGTTTGAAGTCATTGCACGGGCGGACCCGGACAACGCGAAACGCGCGGACCTCGTCGAGGAGGCCGCGCGCCAGGCTGGCTCAGTAGGGGCGGGGTGGCTTCGTGTCAATCCTGAACAGGGTCAGCGGATCGGCGCGCCGGTGGCGAGAATACCCTTGGCGACGCTACCCTGGGGGCCGAACGCGGCGAGCGCCTGCGCGCACCACGCCGCCCGCCCGTCGGCGGCGAGCTGCTGGCGAACCTCCGTGGCCCGTGTCCGCAGTTTCTCCTGCAGAACGGCTTCCTGCGCTGCCGCGACCTTGGTGGCGAGCCGCAGGGTCGTCAGCTGCCCGGCCTTCACCTGAACGCCCGGACAGGCCTGCTCGGCGATGATGGTGGTCGCCGCCGCCTCGGCATAATTGTCGAGCGGGGAGGGTGCGGGCGGCGCGGGCGTTTGCGCGGAGGCCGGACCCGCCAGCACCAGAACCCAGATCAGCCAAGCACCGCGCAACGCTCAACCTCCATGGCTACGATCGGCGCGCCACCCGCCACAGGTCCAGCCAGATCGGATGACCAGTCCGCAGCGCGGGCACGGCCCGCGCTGCCTATACCGGCTGGCGCGCCTGCGCCATCTCAACGCCTCTGCGATCGTGCCAAGCTGTCGGGCCGATACTCTGGCACGGGGTTCTAGGGGGCTGCCTTGAACTCGCCCTCGATGCGCAGGGACACCTCGTCGCCCAGCGCCGGCAGGAAGGCGTTCACGCCGAAATCCGAGCGCTTCACCACGGCGCGCCCGTCGAAGCCCACGGTGTAGCGCTGATCCACGGGGTGGATGCCAGCCTGGTTGAACGTGGCGTCGATCGCCAGAGGCCGGGTAACCCCGCGCAGGGTCAGGTCGCCGGTGATCCGCGCGGTGGTCGGGCTGGTCGGCTCCACTGCGGTGGCCGTGAAGGTGGCGGTCGGGAACTTGGCCGTGTCGAAGAAATCCGGCGCCGCCAGGTGTTCGTTCAGGCGCGCGCTGCCGGTGATGACGCCCCCGAGCGGCACGCTGACCTCCAGGCGACTCTTGTCTGGTGCCTTCGGGTCGAGGTCGAGCTTGCCGGTCAAGCCGCTGAACTGGCCGTAATAGGTCGAATAGCCGAGATGGCTCACCGACCACGTGACCTTGCCGTGATCCGGATCGAGGACGTAGGCGCCCGGCCGAACCTGGGTGGGGTCCTTGCTCGGCGCCGCCGCAGGCAAATCGTCCGCCGCCCAGGCGGGACCGAGGCACAGGAGGCCGATCATAGCGAGTATGGGCGCGCGCATGGTCGTTTCCCCGCTCGTTCGGCCGGCTTGGATCCCCATCTAAGCCTGGCCGTCGCGGCCCCCTGATTTCATGAAGTGTCTCCCGGCTCAAGCGTGTCTGGCGGAGGCGCCCGGGCTTCTATAGGCATCGCCCCGACAGCGGACGGGCACAGAATGATCGGCAAGCTCAGGGGCGTGGTGGATTCGTTCGGGGAGGATTTCGTGATCCTCGACGTTTCCGGCGTCGGCTACATCGCGCATTGCTCGGCGCGGACGCTCCAGCGCATGCCCAAAGTGGGCGAGCCGGCGGACCTGTCGATCGAGACCTACGTTCGCGAAGACATGATCCGGCTCTACGGCTTCCGCTCCGATGCCGAGCGGGAATGGTTCCGGCTGCTTCAGACCGTGCAGGGCGTGGGCTCGCGTGTGGCACTGGCAATCCTTTCGGTGCTGGAGCCCGACGCGCTCGCGAGCGCCATCGCCACCGGCGACAAGGGCACCATCAGTCGGGCGCCCGGCGTAGGGCCGCGGCTCGCGGCACGGCTCACTGCCGAGCTGAAGGACAAGGCGCCGGCCTTCGCGCCGGTGGACCCGGCCCTGATTGCGCTCACCGGAGCCGTGGAAGAGGGCGCCGCGCCTCAGCCGGTGGCCGACGCGATCTCGGCGCTGGTCAATCTCGGCTATCCCCAGGTGCAAGCCGCCTCCGCCATCGCGGCGGCGCTCAAAGGGGCCGGGGAAGGGGCCGAGGCCAAGGTGTTGATTCGACTTGGGCTACGCGAACTCGCCCGCTGAGCAGACAGACTGACGAGCCGACGAGCCAATCGTGGCCCTGTAAATCGCGCTGCCTTGACCCAGGCCGGCTTGGGTGCCATTTCCCCGATGACCAGTAAGACGTTGAAAAGTCTTCTAGTTTTCAGTCGTTCTAATCTGGTGGGTCCGAATTGCCTTGCCCGACAGGTTCGGGTCGGGCTCGAGGAAGACGGGTTCTGCAGCGCGCATGATCGTCTGTTCTTGCAACGTCCTGTCCGATGGCGCTGTTCGCAGCTGCCTGTCGCCCGGCCCGGGTTGTCCCCGCACGCCGGCGCAGGTCTATGCCTGTCTCGGCTGCAGCCCGAAATGCGGACGCTGCGCCAGGACCATCCGGGAAATCATGCGCGACGCGCTGAGAGAAGCCTCAGCCGATCAGGGCAGCCATGAATGCTCCACGACTTGCGCCAGCGCTTGCAGTTTGGTTCTGTTCCAAACTGCGGAGGATGGGATCACGGCGTGACGCCAATGCCTCCCCGCTAGAATAGTTGTAAGGAGTACGGGGGCATGAAGGGCGACACCAAGGTCATCGAGTACCTGAATCGCGGCCTAAAGAGCGAGCTGACTGCAGTTAGTCAGTATTGGCTGCACTTCCGGATGCTCAATGACTGGGGATATATCGATCTTGCCAAGTTCTGGCGCAAGGAATCGATCGAGGAAATGAATCATGCCGACCGGTTCGTCGACCGGATCCTATTCCTCGACGGCTTCCCGAACCTGCAGGAGCTGGAGCCGCTGCGAATCGGCCAAAATGTGCAAGAGATCATCGAGTGCGACCTCGCCGCCGAGAATGGCGCGCGTAGCCTGTATCTCGAAGCCGCGAAGTACTGCGAATCGATCAATGATCGTGTCTCCGAGCGCCTGTTCGAGGATCTCGCCGAGGACGAGGAAGGCCATATCGACTTCCTCGAGACCCAGCTCGAGTTGATCAAGCAGATCGGCCTGCCGCTCTACGCACAGAAGCATATCGGCGGCCTCGAAGCGATCGCCCCCGAGAAGGACTAAGCTTATAGCGGGCTTCCGCGCCGGGCTCCTCAAGAGACGACGCGGAAGCTTGCGATCGGGACCATCCCCAACAGATGGTCCGGCCCATTGATGCGGCGCCTGACATCGATCAGGCTCGCCGGGGACGGAACGACATAGGACAACGTGAATGCGGCTCGTGGTGGTCGGCGCTGACGGGCGCATGGGGCGGATGCTGGTGCGGGCGGTGGCCCAAGCCGAGGGCTGCACGCTAGCGGCAGCGATCGAGCGCGAGGGCTCGCCGGTTCTCGGGCAGGATGCCGGCGTGCTGGCTGGGCTTCCGCCCCTCGACGTTCCGGTCACCGATGACCCGCTGAAGGCCTTCGCCACCGCCGACGGCGTGCTGGACTTCACCGCCCCCGCCGCCACCGTGCAATTCGCCGAGCTGGCCGCCCAGGCCCGCATCGTCCACGTGGTCGGCACGACCGGCCTTTCGGAGGACGATCTCGCCAAGCTCAAGGCGGCTTCCTACCATGCCCGCATCGTGCGCTCCGGCAACATGTCGCTCGGCATCAATCTGATGGCTGAGCTGGTGCGCCGGGTCGCCAAAGCGCTGGGCGACGAGTTCGACATCGAGATCGCCGAAATGCACCACCGCATGAAGGTCGATGCGCCGTCCGGCACCGCGCTGCTGCTCGGCGAGGCCGCTGCGGAGGGGCGCGGCGTCGACCTGAAAGACGTGCGGGTCTCGACCCGGGACGGGCATACCGGCGCGCGCCGGCCGGGCGATATCGGTTTCGCCACCCTCCGGGGCGGATCCGTCGTCGGGGATCACAGCGTGATCTTCGCCGGTGCCGGCGAGACCCTGACCATCAGCCATCACGCCGCCGATCGCGGACTGTTCGCCGCTGGGGCCGTGAAGGCCGCGCTGTGGGCTCATCCGAAGCCGCCGGGGCTCTATTCCATGGCGGACGTGCTCGGGTTTTAGACCATCATCGAGGGTACGATCTGCCGATGGAGCGCCTGCTCGTCCTCGCTCGCCATGGCCAGAGCGAGTGGAACCTCAAGAACCTGTTCACCGGTTGGCGCGACCCCGGACTCACCGAGCGCGGCGTCGACGAGGCGCGGGCGGCCGGCCGCGCCCTTAGGCGCGCGGGCTACGGGTTCGACATCGCCTTCACCTCCGAGCTTGTCCGGGCGCAGCGCACCTGCGCGCTGATGCTGGAGGAGATGGGTCTTTCGGATCTCGAAGTCGTGCGGTCGCAGGCGCTGAACGAGCGCGATTATGGCGACCTTGCCGGGCTCAACAAGGACGATGCCCGCGCCCGGTGGGGCGAGGAACAGGTGCATCTCTGGCGCCGCTCCTACGACGTGCGGCCGCCCGGGGGAGAGAGCCTCAAGGACACCGCCGCCCGCGTCCTGCCCTACTACATCGAGACCATCCTGCCCCGGGTGATGGCCGGGCAGCGCGTGCTGGTGGCGGCCCACGGCAACTCGCTGCGCTCTTTGGTGATGGTGCTCGACCACCTGGGTCCGGACACCATCGCCGGCCTGGAGATCAAGACCGGTGTGCCGCTGGTCTACCGGCTCGCCGCCGACACCACAGTCGCCGCGAAGGAAATCCTGGCCCGCAACGGCGAAGCGGGCCGCTGATTGGCAACCGAACTCGCACCGGGACTGATCCACCATCCGGGCTTCCTGAATGCGGCGGCCCGCGCGCGGCTCGCCGCCGAGGTCGCTGCCGTGCTCGCGTCCGCGTCGCCCGTCACCCCGTGCATGCCCCGCACGGGGAAGCCGTTCACGGTGCGGATGTCGAATGCCGGTGCGCTCGGCTGGGTCTCCGACCGGAGCGGCTACCGCTACCAGCCGGACCATCCCGAGACCGGTGAACCGTGGCCCGCGATCCCGCCCGCCGCCAAGGCGGCCTGGGACGCGCTGGCCGCTTTTCCGGCGCCGCCCGAAGCCTGCCTGATCAATCTCTACGCCCCGGATGCCCGCATGGGCCTGCATCAGGACCGCGACGAGGCCGACTTCTCGGCCCCGGTCGTCTCCCTGTCGCTGGGCGCTGCAGCCCTGTTCCGCTACGGCGGCCTTCGACGCTCCGACCCGACCCGCTCGGTGCGACTTCTACCGGGTGACGCCCTGGTGATCGGCGGCGCCTCGCGTCTGATCCATCACGGGGTCGACCGCCTCTACCCGGAGAACGACCTCCTCGCCGAGAACCCCCTGCCATGCTTCCTGCCGGTCGGTGGCCGCTGCAACCTGACGCTGCGCCGGGTCAGCGCCCCTGTGGTGTGAGCGCCGGATAGCGGAACTCCCGATCTCCTGATCTCACAAGCGCTTGACAGCGGAAGCCGGCCGTCGGACCCATCGCACGAGGCGAGGCCGAATGGGCCTCGGTCCGAGGAGAACCGGTTTCCGATGCTGGTGCGTAACCTGACGCTGCGTTTCGGGCGGGTTCTGTCCCTGGCCGTCCTGATGGCCGGGCTCGGATCCGCGGCTCATGCCGCCGATCCGATCTATCCGCCAGGCTCCCGCTTCGGCTTCGAACCGCCCGCCGACATGGCGCTGTCGCGGCGCTTCTCCGGCTTCGAGCGCAAGGAAGGCGGCGCCACCGTGTCGGTGGTCGAGCTGCCGCCGAACGCCTTCGCCGAGATGGTCAGCGGCTTCACCGACGCCAACCTGCTCAGCCAGGGCTTCGCGGTGGAGAAGCGCGAGGAGGTCAAGGTCGGCGACAACGAGGGCATGCTCTACACCGGCGAGCAGCCCGCCGATCCGAACGCCACGGGGCCCGCGATCCGCAAATGGATCCTGGTCGTCGGTACCCCCACCGTGACCGGCCTGATCATCGCCCAGGCCCTCCCGGATGCGGAGACCGAGGAGACGATGCGCAAGCTGGTGACCGGCGTCACCCTGCGCCCACCCCTGACCCTCACGCAGCAGGTCGACGCGCTGCCGTTCCGGATCGGTGACATGGCGGGGTTCCGGCCGGTTCGGGTTCTGGCCGGCAATTCCGTTCTGCTCACCGCAGGGCCGAAGGACCAGATGCAGAATCTGGAGCAGCCGATCCTGGTTCTGGCTCAGGCGGTGCAGCAGCCGCCAGCCGCGGAGCAGCGCGACGGTTTCGCCCGGGCTGCCCTGGCTTCGAACCAGACCATGAAGGATTTCGTGATCGAGCGGGCCCAGAGCTACCGCTCGAACGGCGTCGATTGGCACGAGATCGTAGCCCGGGCCGTCGATATGCCGACCAACGTGCCTGTGGTCGTGTCGCAGACAATTCGGTTTAACGCGGACGGGTACCTTCGCGCCCTTGGGGTGGTGCGCGAGGATCAGCGTGCGGGCGTGCTCGCCAAGTTCCGCGAAGTCGTCGACAGCGTGCAGGTCAAGTAGCGCCGGACGATGAACGTACGGAGCGTGGCGAGCCTTCCAACCGCTCCCTGCACGTCGAGGCGGTGATGCGATGCGGGCGCTTGCAAGGAGACTTTTGAGGATCGGGCGGTTGGCTAGCGGCCTTCTTTCCGAACCTGTTTCGCTCACCTGTCCGGATGAGAAGACAGATGAGCAGCCCGCGAAAAGCAAAAAGCGCAGGCCCTCAGGCCTGCGCTTTCGAAATCCGGAACTGACGCGTCGGCTTAGTAGGGGCGGCCGTACAGCGGCGAGGTCGGATCCAGCCGATCGACGAATGAGAGGTCGACGTTGCGGATCGCCGAAGACCGAGCGCCGATGAACGGTCCATTGGTGATCGGATCCGGCAGGATGCCGCGGCCAAACCGATCGGTCGGACCATAAGGCGGGGTGAGCTGGTTCGAAGCAGCGATCAAGTAAGGGTTGAGCGCCGGGTTACGCGAGCCACCGGCACCCGGAACGTTCGACGTCAGGGGCACGTTGCCGGCGTCGAGCCAGCTGCGCGGACGGACGCGGATCGGGAGCGGACGGCTGACGCTGTAGACGCGACCCGGACCGAAACCATCCTGAGCCTGGGCAGGCGCAGACGCCAGGACGCCGAAGCCGGTGGCGGCGATGACGCCGAGAAGAGCGATCTTAAGCGAGCGCATGGCCAACCTTGTCTGTGAGTGCCATCAATATGGCGATCGAAGCTTAACGGTTCGCCGCCTTTGATAGAACGACGCTTGAGTGGGGCTGTGGTTCCGTGAAATTGGCCGAGCTTTGGCGATTGGCCGTATTCTGGCCTCATTTTTTCGTGTGCGCCTTGCGGCGTCCGAGCGACCCGGTCGGTTCGGTGGCATCCGCCACCGTGGTCACGCTGCATCCGCGCTCTGTACGTTGAGCGGTGAAAGCGGCGGTCGCGCTGGGGTCCGCGGCGTCGTCCAGGGTCAGGGCGTCGATCATGCAGCCCAACGTTCGGGCTTCGGGGGGATGGCTGAGCGGCGCGCAGAGCCAGCCGTCGAGACGGAACGTTGTTTCGCGGCTGACGAAGCCCGTGCAGGTCCGTTGGGCCGGGCCGCCGAGGGTGACCTCCAGGGTCTCGACAGTCCCGAACTTGGTCGCGACACGGCCACCCGGGCCAGTTCGAATGACCGAGAGGGCGGGGCCGTCGGTGGCAGCCCGTCGAGCCAGCAGGATGAACAGACCAGGTGCCGGAGCCGCGTCGTCGCCACGCGTCAGCGTCACCCGCAGCGCGGGTGCCTCCATGATTTCGAAAGCACCGCGTGCCAGCGCATCCTCGCGTAGGCTGCTCGCCGGGTGGATCCGAGCCGCCGCAACCCGGACCGGGTCCAGGCCGGGCTCGGCCAGCCCGAACCGGGCCGGTGCCGCCGCGGTGGGAACTTTGGGTGCCGCCGTCGACGGCACGAAAGGGGTCGCGGCCGCATCGACAGCCACTTGCCGCTGCGCGGCTGGCGGCGTCCGGGCATAGAGACAAAGTCCGGCGATCATCGCCGCGGCGACGACGAGGCGCAGACCGAGGCCGACGAGAGAAAGCTTTCGCGCGCCTTTGGGGATGTGGGATGTGCCCTGCGCCTCGTTGCGCTGATCGTCAATCTGCATGGTGTCCCGTACGGACGGCCCCTTGCCTGGGCCGCCGGCCGATCATCACCGCGTCGGGTTGAGCACCACCCTCCAACCGGCCGTCATGCCCGGCATTCCCGCGACAGGGTGAATCGATCCTTGCGGTCGCCGCTCCGGCCTTGACAGCCTCGCCCCTTCGGCGCCTTGCTCGGGTCGGCTGCCACCCCCACCTGGTGCGGGTTCGCGGCCGCGCCCGTACAGCGGGCGCCCCTTCGGCGCGAACGATTTTTCGGCCGAGTTTGCTGGCATGAGCGCGGCACCCGGATCGGTCGGGGTTTTCCGCGCGGAGACGAGAGATGGGTTACAAGGTCGCCATCGTAGGCGCCACGGGCAACGTGGGCCGTGAGATGCTGGATATCCTGGCCGAGCGGGCTTTCCCCGCCGATGAGGTCGTGGCGCTGGCTTCGCGCCGCAGCCAGGGTCAGGAAGTCTCCTTCGGCGACAAGACGCTCAAGGTCAAAGCGCTCGACACATACGACTTCTCCGACACCGACATCTGCCTGATGTCGGCGGGCGGCGAGACCTCGAAGGAGTGGTCGCCCCGGATCGGCCAGCAGGGCTGCGTGGTGATCGATAACTCGTCGGCGTTCCGTTACGACGCGGACGTGCCGCTGATCGTGCCCGAGGTGAATGCCGACGCGGTGGTGGGCTTCACCAAGCGCAACATCATCGCCAACCCGAATTGCTCGACCGCCCAGCTGGTCGTCGCTCTCAAGCCGCTGCACGAGGCGGCCACGATCAAGCGTGTCGTTGTCTCGACCTACCAATCGGTCTCCGGCGCCGGCAAGGAGGCGATGGACGAGCTGTTCAACCAGACCCGCGCGGTGTTCACCGCCGGCGACATCAAGGAAGACGGCAAGTTCACCAAGCGCATCGCCTTCAACGTCATCCCCCACATCGACGTGTTCATGGAGGATGGCTACACGAAGGAAGAGTGGAAGATGGTCGCCGAGACCAAGAAGATGCTCGACCCGAAGATCAAGCTGACCGCCACCGCGGTCCGCGTGCCGGTCTTCATCGGGCATGCGGAGGCCGTGAACGTCGAGTTCGAGCGCCCGCTCTCGGCGGAACGTGCCACCGAGATCCTGCGCTCGGCGCCGGGCGTGCTGGTGGTCGATAAGCGCGAGAACGGCGGCTACATCACTCCGCACGAGGCAGCGGGCGAGGATGCCACCTACATTTCGCGGATCCGCGAGGACGCGACCATCGAGAACGGCCTGAACTTCTGGTGCGTGTCGGACAACCTCCGCAAGGGCGCCGCTCTGAACACGGTGCAGATCGCCGAGGTGCTGGTCAACCGGAAGCTGCTGACCCGGGCCAAGCCCAAGGCTGCGTAAGACGGCGGCATAAAGATGCGAGACGGCCGCGATCGGAAGATCGCGGCCGCTTTCGTTTTTCACGCTCGCTGATCGAGGCGTGCGGAACAGCGGTTACCGTCATTGCGAACACAGCGAAGCAACCCAGTGCGGCGCGCGACCTCCCGATGTGCCGTTTCCATGGGTTACTCGCTACGCTCGCAGTGACGGCGCGGCTGGAAAGACATGCGAAAATATTTCCGGTGGTCCGATTGTCTGCGAATAAGCAGAGGCCGACCGATCGCCTGTGTGCGGGGCAGTTCTTAAGGTGCTGATCGATCCGACAAGCAGTCCTGCGCTTTGCGACCCGATGCGAACACGCTGGCCCCTTGGCGCCGCTAGGTTGCCTCCTGTCACAGCACTGTGATCTTCGCCGGCCACGCCGCTGCCCGGATCGGTCGGAGATTCGTCATGCGTCGCGTCATCGTTGCCTGCCTCGTCGGATTGTGCGCCTCCAGCGCCGCCCGTGCCGAGACGCGGCCCCACAACGTCATCCTGTTCGTCGCCGATGGCCTCCGGGCCGGGATGGTGAATCCGCAGAACGCGCCGACCATGGACCGGCTGATGAAGACCGGTGTGCGCTTCACCAACACGCACTCCATGTTCCCGACCTTCACCATGCCGAACGCCACAGCCATGGCGACAGGCCACATGCTCGGCGATACCGGCCAGTTCGGGAACACGATCTACACGGCCTTCCCGGTCCCGGGTGCCGGCGACAGCTTGACGCCGTTCCTCGAGAGCGACCCGGTGCTCGGGGACGTCGACGAGCATTTCGCCGGCAACTACCTCAATGAGGAGACGATCCTGAAGGCCGCCCGGGCCAAGGGCTTCTCCACCGCCAGCATCGGCAAGCTCGGGCCGTCCCTGGTCTTCGATCACACCGAACGCTCGGGCCAGTACAACATCCATATCGACGACAGCACCGGCCGGGCGGGCGGGATCCCGCTGGGCGACGCGTTCCGCGCCCGGCTGAAGGAGGTCGGCCTGCCGGACCAGGCGCCGACCCGCGGCGCCAACGGCCAGGCCGGCACCGCCGAGACCGCCGGCACGGTCGCGGCCAATGTCGAGCAGCAGGCCTATTTCGCCACCGTCGCTACCAAGGCCGTGCTGCCGCTGTTCAAGGCCCGGCAGAAGCCGTTCGTGCTGGTGTTCTGGTCGCGCGATCCCGACGGGACGCAACACAACCAGGGTGACAGTCTCGGGCGTCTCGTGCCCGGCATCAACGGGCCGACGAGCCTCGCCGCCATTCGCAACGCCGACGACAATCTCGCTGCCCTTCAGGCCGCCTTGCGCGAGCAGGGCCTAGCCGAGACGACGGACATCGTGCTCACCTCCGATCACGGCTTCTCCACGATCTCGAAGGAGAGCGCCACGAGCTTCGCCGCGTCACAATCCTACAAGGGTGTGCCGGCCAGGCAGCTGCCGCCGGGCTTCCTCGCCATCGATCTTGCGCACGACCTCGGCCTGACCCTGTTCGATCCGGACGCGAAGGGCGCCAAGATCGAGACGGGGGCCTTCCCGAGCCGGGCCAACGGCCTGATCGGCTCCGATCCGGTGAAGCCCGACGTGGTGGTTGCGGCCAATGGCGGCTCGGACCTCGTTTACGTGCCGAACAGCGACAAGGCACTGGCCCGGAAGGTGGTCGAGGCGCTGTCCCGCCAGGATTACGTCAGCGGCCTGTTCGTCAGCGACGCGCTCGGCGCGATCCCCGGCACCCTGCCGCTCTCGTCCATCGCCCTCGACGGGTCGGCCCTGACCCCGATGCCGGCGATCGTGGTCAACTTCCGCAGCTTCTCCACGGGCTGCGCCGATCCCACCATCTGCGGCGTCGAGGTGTCGGACACCACCCTGCAGCAGGGCCAGGGCATGCACGGCAGCTTCGGGCGCGCCGACACCCGCAACGTCATGGGCGCGGTCGGCCCGAGCTTCCGGGGCGGCCTGGAGAGCGACATCCCGGCGAGCAATGCCGATCTTGGCAAGACCATCGCCCGGATCCTCGATCTCGACATTCCCAGCAAGGGCAAACTGGTCGGCCGGGTCCTCACGGAGGCGATGGTCAACGGCGCGCGGCCCACGGCGCAGAAGCATATCCGCCGCTCGGAGCCGGACGCGGCCGGCATCGTGACGGTGCTGAACTACCAGACGGTCGGCGAGACCCGGTATTTCGACGCCGCCGGATATCCAGGCCGGACTCTGGGTCTGGTCGAGGAGGCCCACGCCGCGGGCGGGCACTGACCGCCGACCGAAGCACCCACCCAATAGGCGAAGGGCCGTACCTGGTGAGGTACGGCCCTGTTCGATTCCGATCTGGCTTCGGCCTCCGAACCTCGTGCCGGCTCGGCAGCCTAAGCCCTACGCCATGCCGAGGGCCTGCATGTAGAGCTCGAGGATCGCCTCCTGCTCCTGGCGCTCGCTGTGATCCTGCTTGCGGATCCGGATGATCGTGCGCACCGCCTTCGCGTCGAAGCCGCGGCCCTTCAATTCGGCGAACACCTCCTTGATGTCGCCCATGATGCCGGCCTTCTCCTCCTCGAGGCGCTCCAGGCGCTCGATGAACTGCTTCAGCTCGTCGGCGGCCACGCCTTCGGAAGACGAGACGTCGCCCCCGGGCCGCTGGGCCGCAGCAGTGGGCATCGAATGGGCGTTCATGGGGCTCTCCGGGATGCGCGGCGCGGTTGCGCCCTGGATCGTTGGTTAAGGGTCCGAACTTACCGGAAGCTTAGCCGATTCTCGCCCGCCGGGTCGCCGCCTCAGTGATCCTTGCCTTGCGCCGCGGCGAATCCCGCCTGCTGCTCCGGGCTCGCCTCGCTCTGATGCTTCGCCTTCCACGCGCTGTAGGGCATCCCGTAGACGGCCTCACGGCTCTCGTCCTTGGTGAGCGGCACGCCGGTCTCGTCGGCGGCATCCTTAAGCCAGTTCGACAGGCAGTTCCGGCAGAAGCCCGCCAGGTTCATCAGGTCGATATTCTGCACGTCGGTGCGGTCGCGCAGATGCGACACGAGCCGGCGAAACACCGCGGCTTCGAGTTCGGTCTGGGTCCGCGGGTCGATCTCGGGCATCGTCGGAATCGCTTTTCGGTTGAGGTCAGGCCGCCCGGATCTTGGGATTGGACGCGTGCCGATCAAGCCGCGATCAGCGGGCGCAGGATTCGGGCGAAGCGCTCGGCCCATTCCTCCTGGCCGGCCTCGCCGGCGATGAGGTCCTGGCGGATCTCAACCAGGGCGTTGGGCAGGCCGCGGGCGGTGGCGTGGCGGTCGATCGTGTCACCCGGCAGGCCGCCACCATAGGGCTGGTTGTCGCCGACCGTGAGCCCGGCCGGATCGGCCTCCAGGGATTCGATCAACGGGCGGGCAAAGCGCGCATCCCGATCGTACAGGATGCCGACCTGCCAGGGCCGGGCGATGCCGCGCCAATAGGGTGTGAAGCTGTGCATGGTCAGGATCGCCGGGGGGCGGCCGGCGGCCTGGGCGGCCGCGACCGCTTCGTCGATCGCGGCGTCGAACGGCACGTAGAAGCGCGCGATCCGGGCCTGCTTGCCGGCCTCGTCGATCCGGGCGTTGCCGGGCACCACGGCGCCGTCGGAGAGGCGCATCACCAGGGTCGGATCGGACCGGCCACGGTTCGGGTCGATGATCAGGCGGGAGAAATTCGTCAGGATCGCCGGCACGTTCAGCCGGGCCGCGAGCCCGCGGGTCACCGCCGCGGCGCCGATATCGTAGGCGATGTGCCGGCGGAACTCGGCCTCCGGCACGCCGAGTTCGATGTCGGGGGGCACGAAATTCGAGGCGTGGTCGCAGGCGAGGACGAGGCCGCAGGCCGGATCACCCGGGATGATCTCGCACGGGTGCGGGGCCGGGGCGCGCGCTTCTGTCTCCGAACGGGTCACGGGGCTCCGAGGGTTGGATCTGTGGGACGGCGCCGATCGCGCTTGCCGTAGGGCGGCCGCTCGGGCAGATCATCGGGTGAGGCCAGATGCCTACCAAACAACGTGCGCTCACGGCAAGAAACGGGCCCGCCGCCCACAACGCATGGGCGGGGATCGCACGCAAGAAACTGTAGTGAGGAGCCCGTCCGACGCCATGCCCGAGACCGTCCCGCCCATCGCCGATCCCGCCATCCTGCACCAGCGCGCGCTCCTAGAGACCCTGCTGAATGCCGGCATCCGCGCCGCCCATCCGGACCTGTGTCTGCCCGCGCACCTGCCGGCGCCGAGCCCGGGGCGCCTGATCATCCTGGCGGCCGGCAAGGCGGCGGGCAGCATGAGCGCGGTGGCGAGCCGGTTCTACCGGCAGCAGCACGGGCTCGGCGACGACCGGATCGTCGGCCTTGCGGTGGCGCGCCATGGCTACGGCCAGGACGCGCCAGGTATCCACATGGTCGAGGCGGGCCATCCGGTCCCCGATGAGGCCGGCATCGCCGCCACCCAGGAGGCCCTGCGGCTCGCCACCGAGGCCGGCCCGGACGACGAGGTGCTGGTGCTCCTGTCTGGCGGCGGCTCGGCCAATTGGATCGCCCCGGCCGGGGACCTGACGCTTGCCGAGAAGCAGGCGATCACCCGGGCGATGCTGCGCTCCGGCGCGCCGATCGGCGAGATCAACACCGTTCGCAAGCACATCTCGCGGATCAAGGGCGGCCGGCTCGCGGTTGCGGCGCGCAACGCCCGGCGGATCCTGACGCTCGCCATCTCCGACGTGCCCTTCGACGATCCGGCGGTGATCGCCTCTGGCCCGACCGTGCCGGATCCCTCGACCCTGGCGGATGCCCGCGCGATCTGCGAGCGCCGGAACATCCCGCTGCCGGAGACGGCGATCCGTCTGCTGAACGACCCGAACAACGAGACCCCGAAGGCCGGCGATCCCGCCTTCGCCCGGGCCGAGTACCGGATCATCGCCCGGCCGATCGACGCCTTGGAGGCTGCGGCCGCGGCGGCCCGGGAGGCGGGCTACGAGCCGATCATGCTGGGCGCCGACCTCGAAGGCGAGGCACGGGAGGTCGCCGCCGTGCATGCCAGCGAAGCCAAGCGCTACAAAGCCGCTGGCCAGCGCGTCGCACTGATCTCGGGAGGCGAGCTCACCGTGACGATCCGGGGCGAGGGCCATGGCGGCCCGAACCAGGAATACGCCCTGGCGCTTGCCGTGGCGCTCGACGGCGAGCCCGGCATCTTCGGGATCAGCGCCGACACCGACGGCACCGATGGCGGGCGCGGCCTCGCCACCGACCCGGCCGGCGGCCTGGTCGACCCGACCACCCTGGAACGCGCCCGCGCCGCCGGCCTCGACCCCGCCGCGATGCTGGCGCAGAACGACTCGACCGCGTTCTTCGCGGCCCTCGGCGACCTCGTGAACCCCGGTCCGACCCGTACCAATGTCAACGATTGCCGTATCATCCTCGTCGGGTAGTTTTTTTGGGAGCGGAGCCGCGGCTCCGCTCGCGCTGTCGGTGGCCCTGGGGATCGGTGTCGCACTGCTCGGCGCAGGCACCGCCAAGGCCGACCTGCGCCTGTGCAACCAGACTGCCAGCAAAGTCGGTATCTCGCTGGGCTACCGGGACCCGCAGGGCTGGGTCACGGAGGGCTGGTGGGATCTGGCCCCGAAGGCCTGCGAGACCCTGCTCAAGGGCGCGCTCGCGGCGCGGTTCTATTACGTCTTCGCGGTCGACTACACGCGCGGCGGCGAGTGGAGCGGGCGCTCGCTGATGTGCACCCGCGATTCCGAGTTCACGATCCGCGGCGTCGAGGATTGCCTCGCCCGCGGTTACGACAGGAACGGCTTCTTCGAGGTCGATACCGGCGAGCAGAAGAGCTGGACCATCCAGCTCACCGACCCCAACCGGGCGGACGCGCCGGCCAAGCCGTGACGGTGCCGGGGCGCCCTTGACGCTGCCCCGTGCCGGATGCCTACACCCGCACCCAACAAACCGACGCCGCCGAGGACGAACTCGCGCGGACGCGGCGGAACACCCGGAGGATCACGCTTGAAACGTTCGCGCCGCACCAAGATCGTCGCCACCCTCGGGCCGGCCTCGGATTCGCCGGAGATGATCGAACGCCTGTTCCGGGCGGGCGTGGACGTGTTCCGGCTCAACATGAGCCATCTCCCCCGCGAAAAACTGCCCGAGAAGGTCGAGGTGATCCGGGCGATCGAGCGCGAGGCCAAGCACCCGATCGGCATCCTGGTCGACCTGCAGGGGCCGAAGCTCCGGCTCGGTACCTTCGCGGAAGGCGCCGTGATGATCGAGACCGGCGCGACCTTCGTGCTCGACGGCGACCCGACCCCCGGCGATGCCCACCGCTGCCACCTGCCGCATCCGGAGATCCTGGAGGCCCTCGAAGCCGGCCACGCGATCCTGCTGGACGACGGCAAGCTGCGGCTGACCGTTCTCGAAACCTCGGAGAACCGGGCGGTCACCCGCGTCGAGGTCGGCGGAAAGATCTCGAACCGCAAGGGCGTGTCGCTGCCCCATACGGTGATCCCGGTGCCGGCGATGACCGAGAAGGACCGGGCCGACCTCGATGCCGGCCTGAATGCCGGGGCCGACTGGATTGCCGTCTCCTTCGTGCAGCGTCCCGAGGATGTGGCCGAGGTCAAGAAGGTCTGCGCCGGCCGCGCCCTGGTCATGGCCAAGATCGAGAAGCCGCAAGCCCTGACCCGCCTCGACGAGATCATCGAGATCTCGGACGGCCTGATGGTCGCCCGCGGCGATCTCGGCGTGGAGATGCCGCTGGAGCAGGTGCCCGGCGTGCAGAAGCGGATCACCCGCAGCGCGCGCCGGTTCGGCAAGCCCGTGGTGGTCGCGACCCAGATGCTCGAATCGATGATCACGGCGCCGGTCCCGACCCGCGCCGAGGTCTCGGACGTGGCGACCGCGGTCTACGAGGGCGCGGATGCGGTGATGCTCTCGGCCGAGAGCGCTTCGGGCGCCTTCCCGGTCGGGGCTGTGGAAACGATGAACCGCATCGCCGAGCAGGTGGAGCGCGACGCGGTCTACTGGTCGATCATCCGGGCGCAGAGCGCGACCCCGGACGAGACCGCCGCCGACGCCATCGCGGCGGCCGCCCACCAGATGGTCGACGCCCTGAACCTCGACGCGATCATGGCCTGGACCAACTCGGGCTCGACCGCCCTGCGCCTGTCGCGCGAGCGCCCGAACGCCACGGTGATCGCCCTGACGCCCCGGCGCGAGACCGCCCGCCGCCTGGCGCTCGCCTGGGGGACGCACCCGATCGTGACCAAGGATGCCAGCGACGTGGACGACATGTCGTTCCGCGCCGCCAAATTCGCCGTGCGCGAGAAATTCGCCGCGGTGGGCGACCGGGTGATCGTTGTGGCCGGCCTGCCCTTCGGGACGCCGGGGGCGACGAACCTCGTGCGGCTGACCTTCATCACCCGGGAGCACGCCGAGAAGGCGTGAGGTCTGGCGGTTTGCATCGTCGTGGTCCGAAAGCCGGAACTCACCGTTCGGATGAAGGACTAATCCTTGAGGAGCGGCGCCGCCTCGCGCCGCTCACCAGCGAACCGGGCGATCTCCTCGGTCAGGCGCTCGGCCGCCACGAAATGGAGCATGTGACCGATCCCGGGCAGCAGAACGAGCCGCGCGCCGGGAATCGCCTTGACCAGCGGGATCGCCTGGGTCTCGCTGCGGACGATCGGATCGGCCTCGCCGGAAATCACCAGGGTAGGGACGCGGAGATCGCCGTAGCGCGGGCTCTGCGCTGCCAGGGCGGCCGGTAGCCCGACGAGATCCTGCACATTGGCGAGGAGGGTTCCGGGCCGCAGCACGAGAGCGGCGCGGACCGCCTCCGCGTAACCCGGAGTCGCCTGCTGAGGCAGGAAGACCCGCTTCGCCGTTTCCGGCAAATAATATTGGGCGAGCGGCGGACCGATGGTGCGGCTCAGCAGCCAAGCCACGGGTGGTTTCAGCGCCAGACGCCAGTACCAGGGCAGCACCAGCATCCGCGCCGGCATCGGCATGGTGACGGGGGCCGCGAGGACCAGCCCCGACACCCGCTCAGGATGATCGAGAGCCAGAGCCAGGGCTAGCGCTCCGGCCCAGGAATGGCCGAACACCACTGCCGGACCGACACCCAGCGTCTCCAGCGCTTCCGCGACGATCCGCGCCTGAACGGCCGGCGCGGCGGCTGAACGTCCGTCGATGCGGTCGCTCCAGCCGAATCCCGGCCGATCGAAGGCGATGACGCGAAAGCTCTTCTCGGCCAAGCGGCGCCCGAAGCCCTCCATCGGATCGGAGGCGTTGGCCGAGGCTCCATGCAGCAGGATCACCGGGGGACCGTCGGCCGGCCCGGCCTGGATCGTCGCCAGGTGCCCGCCAGCGACATCGACGAAAGGACCGGCCGGCGGATTCTCGGCACCGACCCGCAGTGTGATGATGAGGCTCGCCACCGCGCCGAGCGCCAGAACCAGACCCAGGATCGCGACCGGGAGAGCGAGAAGTGTGAGGAGGAGGCCGGCCACGCGGCTCACAGGTCGCGGCCGTCGACCTCAGGCGCCAGGCGGTCGACCGCCTCGCCGATCTTCTCCATCGTCGGATAGAGCGCCTTGGCCCGGCGGAAGGCCGCCAGCGCCCGGGCCTTGTCGTCCAGGGATTCGTAGATCCGCCCCATGGCGGCCCAAGCCTCGAAATGGCGCGGCTCCAGAACCAGGGCGCGTCGCAGATCGGCGATGGCGTCGTCCTTGTCGGTCAGGAGCCAGAACACCGTGGCGCGCCGGTTCCAGCCTTCGGGCCAGCTCGGCTCCAGGGCGGTGACACGATCCATCAGTTCGGCGGCCAGGGGGAAGTCGTGGGCCGCGATGGCCTGCCGGGCGCGGTCGGTGAGCAGGTCCGCGGTCGGACTGCCGGAGGTGTCGAGGCGGCGCTCGATCAGCTTAGCGATGCCCTTCGCCTCGGCCGGATCGTCGCTGGCGCGCAGGCGCGCGAACAGGTCGTCGAGGCTCACGGGCTTCGGTGCCGGCTTCGCCTCGGGCGCCGGACGGCCGGACCGGCCCGCATCCGGAGCTGCCGCGGCGGCCGACACGAGGACCGGGAGGCAGATCAAGGCGGCGAAAAGGCGGGTCTGCATCATCGCGCCAGAGTGTGCGTGGGTGCGGGCCTCGTCAACGTGCCGCGGTGCCGCGCACGCGAAAGCAGCCGCGACCCGGACGGGTGCGGCTGCTTTCGTAGTGTCGAGCTCAGCCGAAGCTGAGCCGCAGATGTCAGCCCTGGCGGGCCTTGAAGCGCTTCTGGGTCTTGTTGATCACGTAGACCCGGCCCTTGCGGCGCACGAGCTGGTTGTCGCGGTGACGGCCGCGCAGGGACTTGAGGGAGTTACGGATCTTCATCGGTTTCTCGAGCCCAGATGGGGCCGTCCATTCAAGGGGGATCGGGAACGTGGTCACGAGGCGGGACGCGAAGGTCGCGTCCAGCCATCACGGCACACGCATCGCGGGATGGCGCCGCCATATCAGGATTCGCCACCGCAAGGCAAGGCGTCGCAGGCGCGATGCCTCAATGCACGCTGTCGACATGCGGCACCGCCGCAGTGACGACGAGTTGCCGCCCGATCTCGTGCAGCAGCGCGTCCATCAGCGGCTTCAAGCGCTCGAAGTCGACGCCCGACAGGCCTTCGGCCGTCGTGAACAGCGCCAGCGCCAGTTCGGCCACCCGGTCGATCCCACCCTTCTGGCCGTCGATCGCGCAGAAGGTGGCCTCGTCGATGTAACCGTCCCGGCTGCTCTCGGTCACGTCGATGATGATGCCGCGGGCCTCGCTGACGGTCCCGTCCGGGCCGATGACGAAGCGGCCCCGCGCCAGCACCCAGCGCACGTCGTCCGGCGCCAGCACAGTGCGGTACTGGGCGACGTAGAGGCCGCCGTTGCGCTGGAGGTTTCTCACGATCGACCCGATACGCGGCTGGTCGTCCGGATGGATCCGCGCGAAGAACAGCGCGTAGCTCGTGTCATGCCCTGTCGCCGTTCGCGGGATGCCGAGCATCGTCGCGGCGACGGAGTCGCAACGCACGACATCGTCGGCGATTCGCCACTCCCAGGTCCCGACATTCGTGGCGGCGAGCGCCCGGGCAACGATTTGCGTGTCCTGCCGCTTCTGCTGCGCGCTGACGCCCACAGATCCTGCCTCCGAAACTGAATGATGTCATCGTCCGCAGAGGCGGTATCTGGTCGACACGTTACCGCGAAGCGCGATCGCGCACAACGCAAACGGCTTCCGGCCCCGGTTCCATCCCCATGGGCCGAAAGGCTTTTCGCTCAGGCCCGTGCGTAGGTGCCGATGAGCTTACCCTTGCCGATCACAGTTCCACGCATGGCGTCGAGAAGGGCGCCGCGGCCGGGATCCTCGGGCAGATCGAGGACGCGCCCCAGCGCGTAGAGCTGGAAAAGATAAGCGTGGCAGCCGTGGCCGCTCGGCGGATCGGGCGGGAGCCATTCGGACTTGAGGAAGCTGTTCTTGCCGAGGCTTGTCCCGTCCGCCGACCGGCCAGGCCCCGGCAGCGTTCCTTCTGCGAGGCCGACAGTGGCGGGCTGCAGATGCCAGACGATGAGATGAACGAGCGGCTGCGGCGTCGGGCTGCCGGCATCCTCGACCAGCAGGACCAGGGCAGCGGTCCCGGCTGGCAGATCGCTCCAGGCGAGGGGCGGGGAGGTCCCTGGCCCGTCCGCGGTGAAGCGGGCGGGGATCTCCGTCCCGTCCGCGAAGGCCGGACTCGTCAAGGTCACTGTCTCCGGGATGTCGGCGAACGCCGCGTGATAGGCGGTCTTCTCCATCCCGGCCTTGAGGCCGGACAGGGCCTCGCCGATCGCACTTGGAATCTTCTCGAGCATGCTCTGGGTCTCCGCTGCGGTCTCAACCGCGAACGGCGGTTCCGGTTCAGCCCCTGCGCTCGGCCGCGACCATGTAGTTCACGGCCTTGTCACGGCCGGTGCGCCAGCCATCCGTCAGAGGATTGTAGGCGACGCCGATCGTATCGGTGACGTCGAGGCCGCCCGCCCGGATCGCACGGGCGAACTCCTCCGGCGTTACGAACTTTGCCCAATCGTGGGTGCCCCGCGGCAGCCAGCCGAGCACGTACTCGGCGCCGACGATGGCCAGCGCGAAGGAGCGCATCGTCCGGTTCAGGGTCGCCCCGAACAGCATGCCGCCGGGCTTCACGGCCGCGCAGGCGGTGCGAACGAAGGCCGGCATGTCCGAGACGTGCTCGACCACCTCCATGATCAGCACGGCGTCGAAGCTCTGGCCCGCGGCGACAATGGCCTCGATGGTCTCGCCGCGGTAATCGACCGGTACGCCCGCCGCCTCGGCATGGGCGCGGGCCACCGCGATGTTCTGCTCCGCCGGATCGAGGCCGGTGACCTTGGCGCCGAGCCGGGCCAGGGGTTCCGAAAGCACGCCCCCGCCACAGCCGACATCGCAGATGGTCAGCCCATCCAGCGGAAACGGCGCCTGTGGATCCCGGCCGAAGCGCCGGCACAGCGCCGTGCGGATATAGGCCAGCCGGACCGGGTTGAACCGGTGCAGCACCCGCATCGGCCCGGCCTCGTCCCACCAAGTGGCGGCAAGCGCGTCGAACCGCGCGACCTCGCCGCGATCGACGAAGCCGTCCGACCCGGGATTCGTGGCTGTCCTATCCATGCGCGTTCCGTCCAGACGATCCACCATCCCTGTCCGTTCATGGCCCGGAACCGCAGCGCTCGCTGAGCGATCGCGATTGAGGGCCGGCAGGTCAGGTCCTGCGCCGCCCATAGCACGGCTCTCCCGAGGCCGTCGCCGCGGCGCCGGAGCCATGTCCGGTCGGTTGTTGACACCTTACCGAGCCGCTTGTACCCGCCGGGCACTGTCCGGGACCCGCCAGGGCGGTCCCTCTCCCAGGCGCCGGGAACCCGCGAAGAACGATCATGCCCCGTCTGGTGATGAAATTCGGCGGCACCTCCGTCGCCACCGTCGACCGCATTCGCAACGTGGCCCGCCACGTCGCCCGTGAGGTGGCGGCCGGCTACGAGGTGGCCGTGATCGTGTCGGCGATGTCCGGCAAGACCAATGAGCTGGTCGACTGGGTCAAGGACGCCAACCCGCTCTACGACCCGCGGGAATACGACGCCGTCGTGGCCTCTGGGGAGCTGGTCACTGCCGGCCTGTTGGCGGTCGCCCTGCAGAAGGACGGCATCAAGGCCCGCTCCTGGCAGGGCTGGCAGGTTCCCGTTTTGACCTCGGACGCGCATGGCTCCGCCCGTATCGCCGAGATCGACCCGAAGAATCTCGAGGCCGGCTTCGCCAAGGGCGAGGTCGCGGTGATCGCCGGCTTCCAGGGCATCCATCCGGAGTCCGGCCGCGTGACGACCCTCGGGCGTGGCGGCTCGGATACCTCGGCGGTGGCCGTGGCGGCCGCCATCCAGGCCGAGCGCTGCGACATCTATACGGACGTGGACGGGGTCTACACCACCGATCCGCGGATCGTGCCGAAGGCCCGGCGCATGGAGCGCGTGACCTTCGAGGAAATGCTGGAGATGGCGTCGCTCGGCGCCAAGGTCCTGCAGGTCCGCTCGGTGGAACTCGCCATGGTCCACCGGGTGCCGACAACGGTCCGGTCCTCCTTCGATCCGCCGGACGCCGCGCGCCCTGGCACCCTCATCTGCGACGAGGACGACATCGTGGAACAGCAGATCATCACCGGGATCGCGTTCTCCCGGGACGAGGCGCAAATCACCCTGCGCCGGGTGAAGGACAGCCCGGGCGTCGCCGCCGCCATCTTCGGGCCGCTGGCGGACGCCAACATCAACGTCGACATGATCATCCAGACTGTGTCGGGCGACCAGTCGACCACCGACATGACCTTCACGGTGCCGGCCGCCGAATACGAGCGCACCCGGGCGATTCTCGATCAGGCCAGCCCGCAGATCGGCTACGCGCAGATCGAGGGTGCCACCGATGTGGTGAAGGTCTCGGCGATCGGCGTCGGCATGCGCAGCCATGCTGGCGTTGCCGCCAAGGCGTTCCGGGCGCTGGCCGAGAAGGGCATCAACATCCGCGCAATCACCACTTCGGAGATCAAGTTCTCCGTGCTCATCGACGCGGCTTATACGGAGCTTGCCGTGCGCACGCTCCACTCGCTATACGGCCTGGATCAGGCCTGAGCCTGCACGGGCTCAGTTTAGAGCGTTTCCGCACCGAAT
Organism: Methylobacterium sp. J-001; assembly: GCF_022829565.1. NCBI lineage: Bacteria > Pseudomonadati > Pseudomonadota > Alphaproteobacteria > Hyphomicrobiales > Methylobacteriaceae > Methylobacterium > Methylobacterium sp. J-001. Next base: position 17,825 of record NZ_JAKSYN010000051.1, on the reverse strand, counting down.
GGATGCCGGTTCGGCGGGCGGAGGCGATCTGAAACTAGGCTTGGACGAGAGATCGAAATCGTGTTCGATCGCGGGGCGATCGGGTGGGGTTTCGAAAGTGGATCGGGTGTCTTGAGCTAGAACAGTCACGGGCCGGTCCGCCGATCCCAGAGGTGCTCTGGAGGAATGCGGCGCGGTCCATCGGGCGCCCGCCGTTTCGATGGTGGCGCCAAGGTTGCAGGGTGGTCGACGCCAAGGCCACTCGCCACGTTGGAACGACGAACCGATGCCCGCTGCGCCCGGAGGCCCGCGCCTGCTGCTGCGCCGCCTCCGCGAAGCGATGGCGGAGCCGGTCAGTCCCCAGGCACGCCTGGACCGCATCGTCGTCCTGATCGCCGCCAACGTGGTGGCCGAAGTCTGCTCGGTCTACGTCCTGCGCGACGACAACACACTCGAACTGTTCGCGACGGAAGGTCTGAACCGCGAGGCGGTGCATCTGACGCGGATGCATGCCGACGAGGGCCTCGTCGGCCTGATCACACGCACCGCCGAGCCGCTCTCCCTCTCCGACGCGCAGAACCACCCGGCGTTCTCGTACCGACCGGAGACCGGTGAAGAGGCCTATCACGCCTTTCTGGGCGTGCCGCTGCTGCGGGCCGGCAACACGCTCGGCGTGCTGACCGTCCAGAACAAGACCTATCGGGTCTATTCCGAGGAGGAGATCGAGGCGCTCCAGACCACCGCGATGGTGCTCTCGGAGATGATCGCCTCGGGCGAGCTGGAGGGCCTGGCGCCGGATGCCGGCACCGCCGCCCGCCGCCCGGTGGTCGCCCGGGGCATCGCCCTGGCGGACGGGATCGGGCTGGGCCACGTGGTGCTGCACGAGCCCCGCGTCGTCGTGAAGACGCTGATTGCCGAGAATGTCGAGCGCGAGGTGGCGCGGCTCGACGCGGCGATCGAGGAGGTCCGCTCGGCCATCGACGCGCTGGTCGAGCGTGGCGACCGGATCGGCACCGCCGAATCGCGCGAGGTGCTGGAGACCGTCCGGATGTTCGCCCACGACAAGGGCTGGCTCCGGCGGATGCGCGAGGCGGTGGCCTCGGGCCTGACCGCAGAGGCTGCGGTGGAGCGGGTGCAGTCGGACAACCGCGCCCGGATGATGCGCCAGTCGGACCCGTACCTGCGCGAGCGCCTGCACGATCTCGACGACCTCGCCAACCGGCTGCTGCGCACCTTGACCGGCCCCGAGGCGGGCGGCACCGTCGTCCTGCCCGAGAACGCCATCCTGGTGGCCCGCACCATGGGGCCCGCGGCGCTGCTCGACTACGATTCCTCGACGTTGCGCGGCATCGTTTTGGAGGAGGGCGGGCCCACCAGCCACGTGGCAATCGTGGCGCGAGCCCTCGGCATCCCTGCCGTGGGCGAGGTCGAGAACGCCTCGGCCCTGTGCGACGCCGGCGATGCGATCATCGTCGATGGCGTGGCCGGCGAGATCCACGTCCGGCCGGGCCCCGAGGTCGAGGCCGCCTATGCCGAGATGGTGCGCCTGCGCGCCCGCCGGCAGGAGCAGTACCGGGCGCTCCGCGACGTCCCGGCTCAGACCCGGGATGGCGTGCGGGTCGGCCTGAATCTCAACGCCGGCCTGCTGGTGGATTTCAGCCACCTGCACGAGACCGGCGCCGAGGGTGTCGGCCTGTTCCGGACCGAATTGCAGTTCATGGTCGCCCAGCGCATGCCGTCGGCGGCGGAGCAGCAGGAGCTCTACCGCAAGGTGTTCGCGGCCTCGGCCGGCAAGCCGGTGACGGTGCGGACCCTCGATATCGGCGGCGACAAGATCCTGCCCTACATGGCCAAGCTCGAGGAGGAGAACCCAGCGCTTGGCTGGCGGGCGATCCGCATCGGTCTCGACCGGCCGGCATTGTTGCGGATGCAGCTCCGCGCGCTGTTGAAGGCCGCCGACGGCGACCCGCTCAAGATCATGTTCCCGATGGTCGCGACCGTGGACGAGTTCGTCCGCGCCCGGGGCATCGTCGAGCGCGAGAAGGCCTATCTGCGCCGCCACGGCTACCAGCTGCCGACCGAATGCCGCCTCGGCGCGATGGTCGAGGTGCCCTCGCTGCTGTTCCAGATCGACGAGATCGCCAAGGAAGCCGACTTCCTCTCGGTCGGCTCGAACGACCTGATGCAGTTCCTGTTCGCTGTCGACCGGGAGAACCGCCGGGTCGCCGACCGGTTCGATCCGCTCTGCGTCGCGGCCCTGCGGGCATTCCGGCTGATCGCAGAGCGGGCTAACGCCGCCGGCTGCCCGGTGACGGTCTGCGGCGAGATCGGCGGCCGCCCGCTCGATGCGATGGCGCTGATCGGGCTGGGCTACCGCAGCCTGTCGATGTCGCCGGCCGCCATCGGCCCGGTCAAGGCGATGGTGCTGAGCCTCGATGCCGGCGCCATCACCGAGCTAATCGACACCGAGATGGCCCGGATGCACGACGGCGATTCCCTGCGTCCGGCCCTCACCGCCTTCGCGCATGCCAACGGCGTACCTATCTAACCCGTTATGCGACCCTTGCCGAAGGTTCGGCCGGGGTTGTACGGCACAGCCTCGATGCGCTGCGGCGTCCGCGCTCGGCGGAAATCGAATTGGGGTGGGGGACCTGTCGAGCCGCATGCGTCGGCCTTCCGATCCCGCGCTCCAACCCCTGAGACAAGACTTCGCCCGGCCCGGAACGTCGTGCGCAAAAACCTGCAGAAACACGGGCGATGATCCCTTTTCCCTCCGAGCGCCTCGACGCCATCCTGGCGCGTCATGAATTCGTCACCGCACAACTCGCCACTGGCGAGGGTGAATCCGAGACCGTGATCCAGCTCTCCCGGGAGCTGTCCGACCTCGATCCCGTGGTGGACGCGATCCGCACCTATCGAGCGGCGCTCGCGAACCTCGCCGACCTTGAGGCGATGATCGACGAGCCGGGGACCGACCCCGAGATGCGCGCGCTGGCCGCCGACGAGAAGCCGGAGGCCCAGGAGCGGCTGGAGGCGACCCATCGGGCCCTTCAGCTTATGCTGCTGCCCAAGGACGCAGCCGACGAAAAGAGCGCGATCCTGGAAGTCCGGGCCGGCACCGGTGGCGACGAGGCGGCCCTGTTCGCCGGCGACCTGTTCCGGATGTATGCGAAATACGCCGAGTCGAAGGGCTGGCGGGTCGAGGTGATCTCTGAGAGCGAGGGCACGGTCGGCGGCTTCCGCGAGGTCGTTGCCGAGGTCAAGGGCAAGGGCGTGTTCGCGCGCCTCAAGTTCGAGAGCGGCGCCCACCGGGTACAGCGGGTGCCCAACACCGAGACGCAGGGGCGCATCCACACCTCGGCGGCCACCGTGGCGGTGCTGCCGGAGGCCGAGGAGGTGGACATCGTCGTCAACGATGCCGACCTGAAGATCGATACGATGCGCGCCCAGGGCGCCGGCGGTCAGCACGTCAACAAGACCGAGTCGGCGATCCGCATCACCCACCTGCCCACCGGCATCGTGGTGTTCGTCCAGGAGGAGCGCTCGCAGCACAAGAACCGCGCCCGCGCCATGTCGCTGCTGCGCGCCCGGCTCTACGACGCCGAGCGGACCGCCAAGGATTCTGCCCGGGCCGCGGACCGGCGGGCACAGGTCGGGTCCGGCGACCGCAGCGAGCGGATCCGGACCTACAACTTCCCGCAGGGCCGGGTGACCGACCACCGCATCAACCTGACCCTCTACAAGCTGGAAGAGGTCATGGCCGGCACGGCGCTGGACGAGGTCGTCGACGCTCTGATCACCGAGCATCAGGCGGAACTGCTGGCTTCCGAGGGGATGGCCTGAGCCGTACCGTGACGGCGGAGACCAGCCAGGGCCTGTCGCGCCGGGAGGCCCTGCGCCGGAGCACCGCTCGGTTGAGCGCCGCCGGCATCGCGGAGGCGGCGGGCGATGCGCGCTTTCTAATGCTGGGCCTCCTCGGCCTTGAAACCCGCGACCTCTTGCTGGACGGAGACACAATCCTCAGCGCGGACGCAGCATTGACCCTTGACGCGGCTCTGGCGCGGCGGCTCTTGGGAGAACCGGTGGCCCGGATTCTCGGCGCCTGGGAGTTCTGGGGCCTGCCGTTTCGGCTCGCCCCCGAGACGCTGGTGCCGCGCCCGGACACGGAGATTTTGGTGGAGGCGGCACTTGCCGCCGTGCCGGACCGGAATGCGCCGCTTCGCTGCCTCGACCTCGGCACAGGCTCCGGCTGCATCCTGGTAGCGCTCCTGAGCGAGCTTCCCCACGCTGTCGGGATCGGGGTCGACCGTTCACGGGGCGCCCTGCACATGGCGCAACAGAACGCGATGGCGAACGCGGTCGATCGCCGGGCGGCCTTCATGGCGGGAGATTGGTGCGACGCCCTCCGGGGCGGGTTCGATCTCGTCGTCTCGAACCCGCCCTACATCGCGGATGATCTGATTCAGGACCTCGACCGGGATGTGCGCGCGCATGACCCGCGTGCGGCCCTCGCCGGCGGCCCGGACGGCCTCACCGCCTATCGGCGGATCCTGGAGGGTGTGCGGGCGAACGCCCTTCTCGCGCCGGGCGGGACGCTCCTGTTCGAGATCGGCTACGACCAGGCGGACTCTGTTCGCGATCTGGCTCGCGCCGCCGGCTTCACGGATCGCGGCCTCAAACGGGATCTGGCTGGCCATGACCGTGTGCTGATCTTCAGCCTTTCATCCGGTCACACGGATGCCTAAGTCTGGACCGACGATCGGTGCGTTGAGAAAATGCTTGTTGCATCTCCTTGGGAACGCTAGAGTCCGCTTGAAGATCGCGAACGGTTCGTTAAGACGGACGATTGTAAGGTCGGTGACGATCTCTGGTCGCCGCTTGGTTCGCTGATCCCCCGTACCGTTGGACTGGAGCGCGCGTGCGATCGCGCGGCGGTTCGACAGCACTCGAACCTGACAATCGACTGGTTTCTGGCGTCTGGCCCGGGCGCGCGGTGCGAGGGATGGTCAGGCAGTTGCGCGGACCGCGGAGCGGTCGAATGCGCGGCTTTACCGGGTGCATTTAGCCGGAGCGCGTCTGAAGATCGACGCCGGACGCCCCGAAGAACTGTCGTTTGCGTGAACGAGGGTCACTGAAGACCGATGAGACCAAACCAGAATCGACGGATGCGCGGCCGCAACCGGCCCAAAGGTCCGAATCCGCTGACGCGTTCGTACGAATCCAACGGCCCCGACGTCAAAATCCGCGGCACCGCGCAGCATATCGCTGACAAGTACGCGCAGCTTGCCCGGGACGCGCAGGCGGCCGGCGATCCGGTGGCGGCGGAAAACTATTTCCAGCACGGTGAACACTACTTCCGGATCGTTTCTGGCGCCCAGGAGCAGAACCGCCCGGCCAATACCGGCGGCTATGCCAGTCGTTCTTACGAGGACGACATGGACGAGGGGGACGACGAGGGTCAGGGCAACGGCTCGGGTCAGAACGGCCACGCCTATAACGGCTACGACGACAACGATCCGGGCCAGCAGCCGCAGCCCTACGAGATGCGCCAGGAGTCGAACCAGGACGGCCGCCAGCAGGGCCGCGACCGGTTCCAGAACCGCGACCAGCGCCGGTTCGACAATAACGGGCGCCCGGACTACCGGCGCCAGGACCAGCCCCGGCAGGACTACCAGCGCCAGGACACGCAGCGCCAGGACACGCAGCGGCAGGACACGCAGCGACAGGATTATCAGCGCCCGGACTACCGGCAGGATCGCCAGGACAACCGCCAAGAGAACCGTCAGGACGCGCGCCAGGATTACGGCCGGCAGGATTATCGCCAGGACCGCCAGGACGCTCGCGGCGACCAGAACCGCTACGAATCCGGCCGTTCCGACACCGCACGGCCGGAGACCCGGCAGCAGGAGAACCGGCAGGACGTCCGGCAGGAAAACCGGCCGGACAGCCAGCGGGAGGCTCGCTCGGACGAGCGCCAGCCGCGTCGGTCCGAGCCCCGGAGTGAGGCTGCACCCCGCAGCGAGGCGCCGCGCCAGGCCGAGCCCGCGCCCCGTCGTGAGCGCCGCCGGGAAGCAGCCCCGACGCCGGTCACCGCCGAGGATCCGGCCAGCCTGCCGGCCTTCCTGATGACACCGCCCCGTCCGGTCGCCGCAACGACGCCTGTCGAGCAGCCGGCGGCCGCACCGGCGCCCGAGGCCCCCGTCGAGGAGGCGCCGGTGAAGCCGCGTCGCCGTCGCCGGCCGCGCTTTGAGGGTATCGCTCCGGAAGAGGGCGAGGCGCGGACACCCACCGAGGACGCACCGACCGAGTAAGTCGATACGTCGAAGCCGTCGGAACAAGCCGTCCTGGGAAACCGGGGCGGCTTTTTGCTGGCCCGCAGCACTGCGCAATCGGATCAGGCCCGGGCGGCCCGCCAGTCCGGATAGGCGTGGACCCGGTGGATCAGCCGACGGCGTCGGTCGCTCTCGCCGAAGGGCGCGAGTTCCCAGTCCCAGGCTTCGGCCGGCTTGGGAAGTGCCACGCCGAACATCAGATCGAGGGTGTTCGTCACCCGGCCGGCGCGGTCCTCCTCGCGCTGCACCGTATCGGTGATCAGGCAGACTCGCCCGGTCCCGGCGGCCAGCCGGTCGAGGGCGGCGAGATGGGTCTCGACGATCTGTGTGCCGAGCCGCGGGGGCGCCTCGCGGCCCCGGGCCTCATAGGCTTCGATCGGCACGATCGGCAGTTGCGACAGGAGATTGGCCGAGACGATCAGATCGGCTCCCGCACAGATCTCCCGGAGGTCGGGATCCGTCAGCCCGGCGCTGATCTCCGCGGTCACGAGCCCGACGTCGCTGTGTCGCCGGGCGGCCAGCCGCGCCGGCCAGGGGTGCACCGCATCCACCAGGTGCACCCGGTCGAACAGGTCGGCGAGCGCGTCGAGCGGCACGTCGTCGAGGAGCCCGGAACCCAGCACCACGGCCGACCCTCGCTCGGAGATCGCTTCGGCGGCGGCGATGATCGCGCCGCGGGCGCGCATCAGGTGCGGCGCCCAGGCCACGCGGCAGCGACGCGAGCGGGCATGGAGCAGGCCGCTCTGGCGGACATAGCCAAGTCGGCGTAGGCGCCGGGGCGCGGGATTAACCAGCGACAGCGCCCACGCGACCAGCATCGGTCGCGGCTTAAGCCTCGTCCGCCGCCGCTGCCGCGGCCCGGGCCGCCGCGCTGCGATAGCCCGTAGCCAGCACGTAGAGCTCGCTCGAATCGGACCGGCTCGCCGCGGGCTTCACGTGGCGCACGGCGGTGAAATCCCGCTTCAGGTCGGCCAACAGGGCGTTCTCGGTGCCGCCCTGCAGGACCTTGGCGAGATAGGCGCCGCCGGGGCCCAGAATCTCGCGGGCGAATTCGGCCGCGGTCTCGGCCAAACCGATGATCCGCAGATGGTCGGTCTTCTTGTGGCCGGTGGCATTGGCGGCCATGTCGGACAGGACGATATCGGCCGGTCCACCGAGCATCGCGGTGAGCTTGGCTGGCGCCTCCGGATCGAGGAAGTCGAGGGTGATGAATTCGACCCCCGCCATCGGCTCGATCTCCAGGAGGTCGATTCCGACGACGCGGCCCGTGGCGCCCACGATCCGCGCGGCGACCTGCGACCAGCCGCCGGGGGCGGCGCCGAGATCGACCACCCGCTGGCCGGGCTTCAGCAGCTTGTAGCGCTCGTCGATCTCGATCAGCTTGTAGGCCGCGCGCGAGCGATAGCCCTCACGCTTGGCCCGGGCGACGTAGGGATCGTTGAGCTGACGCTCCAGCCAGCGCTTCTGCGACAGGGTCCGGCCGCGCCCGGTCTTCACCCGTTGCTTGAGTTCGCCGCGCACGCCCCCGGTGGAGCCCGCGCCGCCGCGCCGGTCGCTCATCGTAGGGTCCTCATCGAACGGCCTTCCGATTCCAGACGCCGTCCTCCCGCATCATGTTCATCAACAGTCCTTCGCGCAGGCCTCTGTCGGCGATGCGCAGGCGTTCCGACGGGAAAGCCCGCCGGATCGCTTCCAGGATTGCGCAGCCCGCCAGCACCAGATCCGCCCGGTCGCGGCCGATGCAGGGATTGTCGGCCCGCTGTTCAAGGCGGGTGTCGAGCAGATCGTCGATGGCGGTCGAGACCTCGTCGTCGCTCATCCACAGGCCATCGACCCGCCGCCGCTCGTAGCGCGCCAGGCGCAGATGCATCGCGGCGATCGTCGTCACGGTGCCGGAGGTGCCGAGCAGGTGGAAATGCGGGGCCGTGGCCGCCGCCGCTGCCCGAAGCGCGAAGGCGGACAGCTTCTCGGCCACCTCTTCGACCATGCCCTCGAACATCCGCCGGGTCACCTCGGCACCGCCATGGCGCTCGGCCAGGGTGACAACGCCCACCGGCAGGGAATCCCAGGCGCGGATCCGCAGGGTCGGGTCGGTGGACGGGTTGGCGGCCTCTCCGTCGAGCCAGGCGATCTCGGTCGAGCCGCCCCCGATATCGAAGATCACGACCGACTCGGCCTCGGGATCGGCGAGCGCCGCGCAACCGGTCACCGCGAGATAGGCTTCGGTCTGGCGGTCGACGATCTCGAGATCCAGGCCGACGCCCCGCCGGACGCGGTCGACGAAGGCCGCGCCGTTCACCGCCAGACGGCAAGCCTCCGTGGCGATCACCTTGGCCCGCCGCACGCCTCGGCTCTGCATCTTGGTCCGGCAGATGCGCAGGGCCTCGACGGTACGCTCGATCGCGGCCTCGTTGAGCCGGTCTGAGGTGCCCAGCCCCTCGCCGAGCCGGACGATGCGCGAGAAGGCGTCGATCACCCGGAAGCCGCTGAAGGTCGGCTCGGCGATCAGCAGGCGGCAATTGTTGGTGCCGAGGTCCAGCGCCGCGTAGGCGACGCGCCGGCGATCACGGCCCGGTAGCGGGGCCGGCGTCTTGAGCGGCGCAGCGCCGGGCGAAATGCGGGACGGCGCGGCCGCAGCGGTCTCGTCCCTCATCGGCGCGGCCGTCGGTCCTTCGGGTCGGCCGGGAGCGTTGCGCTCGGCCATTCGTGATGAAAGACCCTACAGGGTCGGTCGGGAACTGCAATGTCGGATCGAGACCGTACTCAGGCGACGGCCTTCATCGCGCTGGTCCGGCGCGGGATCGGCCGCAGCAGGCTCTTCACCTGGGAATAGGGGCGGGGGCGGTTGATCACCTCGTCGAGGCGCGACCACAGGGTCTTGGGCGAGAACGGCTTGGCGATGATCTCGTTGACCCCGAGCGCCACCGCCCTGTCGACCACGTTCCGGCGCGGCTGGGCGAGCATCAGGATGATCGGGATGGTGGGGCAGGGGGAGGTCGCCGGCGTGCGCGCGAGCCGGATGAACTCTTCCCCCGACAGGATCGACAGATCCCAGTCGATGATGCTGATGTCAGGCTTGCTCTCCGCCAGCACACCCAGGGCCTCGGCGCCGTCCGGCGCCTCGAGCACGCGCTTGATGCCGACCCGCATGAGCATGTCGCGCACGATTCGCCGGATATAGAGGCTCTCGTCGACCACCAGGGCCGAGAGATCGGGGAAAGACGGAGTCGCGATCATGGCCGTGTGCCGTTGCGGGGCGCACCGCGAGGTTAGCCGAACAGCCTTTGCGTTTCGCTAACGCCCTCGTCCGCAAAGCGAACGCCCGGTCGGCCGGCGTCGTCAATCTATGTTGTTTGCAGCAAGAAAGTAACGAAACGGGCGCGTCTTGGCCAAGAAGGTCCTTGCGGTCAAGGCCCGATTGCGTCAGGACTGGGGCGTTATTCTTGGTTACCGCGACCGGGGGTAATGATAGTGCGGGGCGTGGGCTGTCTGGGATGGCGCGCACGCGGTATTCGAGACCAGGGCGGCGGACGGTTTTTGCGAGCTTTCGATGGGACGTGGTCGTGATTTCAGGGGGCCGCAGAAGCGCGGCTTCGACGAGAGTGGCGAGCCGAGATGGCCTGATCAGGCTCCCCCCAGCGGCGGATACGGCGGTGGTGGTTTCGGTGGTGGCGGCGGCGGCGGTTTCGGCGGTGGCGGTTTCGACCGTGGCCCGGCCCGTGGCGGTGCGGCACCGGTCGCAACCGGACCGGAGCGTGATGCGACGGTCAAGTGGTTCAACAAGGAGAAGGGCTTCGGCTTTGTCGAACTCGGCGACGGTTCGGGCGATGCCTTCCTCCACATCCGCGCCGTCGAGGCTGCCGGCCACGACGACCTGATGCCGGGGACCCGGCTGACGGTCACCACAGCGCAGGGCCAGAAGGGGCCGCAGGTCACCAGCGTCACCAGCGTCGATACCTCCACGGCCGAGGCGCCTGCGCCCCGGCGCGAGATGCGCCCGCGCACCGGCGGCTTCGGCGCCGATCGCTTCGGCGGCGGTGGCGGTGGCGGCTATGGTGCTGGCGGCGGCGGCGGCGGTTACGGCGGCGGCGGTGGCGGCGGTTATGGTGCCGGTGCTGGCGGCGGTGGCCGTGCAGCCTCCGGCCCCTCGGTCGAGATGAGCGGCACCGTGAAGTGGTACGATCCCGCCAAGGGCTTCGGCTTCGTCTCGGTCAACGATGGCGGCAAGGACGTCTTCGTTCACCGTTCGGCTCTGTCCCGCGCCGGCCTCGAATCGCTGGCCGAAGGTCAGCAGGTCACCCTCGGCGTCGTCGAGGGCCAGAAGGGCCGCGAGGCTTCGAGCATCAACGTCGAAGATTGATCGGCCCCGCGGCCGTCTTGCTGCCGCGATCCGTGAGAATGCTGAAAGGCGGCGGTCCCGAGCGGGGTCGCCGCCTTTCGCGTTCCGGGATTGCCATGCGTTACCTCCTGATGCCGACGATCCTGCTCGTCCTCGCGAGCGTTCCCGGTCGAGCGGAGGATTTCAGCGGCGTCTATGCGGGCGTGAACGCCGGCTACGCCTTGGGCAAGGAGCGGGACCGGTCCGTTGGAATCCCCGTCACGGAACCCGGCGCTGGGGCCGGCCGCACCGGTACCGGTCCCGATCTGCCGCCGAGTGCGCGCGACGCGGCGGCCGGGCTGCAGCGATCGAGCCGAGGGACGCCCGCGGCGGGCCGCTGACCCACCGGGTTTCCACCAGCGAACAGCCGAGCAATTCCCTGATGGCTCGGGCTATGGCGGCACGACGACATCTCGAAACGTGTCCGCTGAGCCGAGCTCGGCGCCGACCGCGGTAACGCTCACCCACCCCCACGTCTCGAGGTGCCCGGTGATCGCGGACCGCCAGGCCTCCAAGGAGCGCTCTTGTCGTTGCCGCGCTCCCGGGAGCCTTCCTTCCGAGTGGCGCCGCGCGTCGCCGCCTCGGGGTGGGGCGACGATTGATACGAGCGCTCGCCGATGGATGTCGTCCTGCGAATCCATCGCCTAAGCAGCTCTCTGCACACTGGAATCGTTCCCAAACATAGCCGTTGCGAGTCCCCGTCGGCCGCTGCTAGGCCGCCTCATGGGATCACGAAACCGGGAGACCGCGCGATGAGCGCTCGCCCTATGCCGGGATTGACCGACCGTCTCTCCGTGGCCGGACGCGTCGTGCTAGCGGCGTTCGGGGGTTACGGCGTCGCGGCTCTGTCGACGGCTCTGTTCGCGCTCGCCCTGCCGTTGCCGCGCTCGGAGGCGGTCTCGACCGGGACGCTCGCGAGCTTCGCGATCATGGCCGGGGCGGTGGTCTGGGTTTTCTCCGCCCGGACCCTGCGTCGTGCGGCCCTGGTCCTCGGTGTCATCGCGGCGCTGCTGGCAGCCGGATTGTGGCTCGCCGGGGCGTTCTCGGCGACGGTCGTCCCATGAGCCATGCCCCGCGAAAAAGCTTCCGGCAGTCGATGGCGTGGCTGCACACCTGGTCCGGGCTCGTGGTCGGCTGGGTGCTGTTCGCGATCTTCGTCACCGGCGCCGCAAGCTATTACCGCACCGAGATCTCGCACTGGATGCGGCCGGAGCTGAGCGCGCCCACGGCCGATCCGGCCACCGCGGCCACCCGCGCCGCCGCGTTTCTCGGGCGGACGATGCCCGATGCCCTGGCTTGGTCCGTCAAGCTTCCCACCGCCGAGCATCCGACGGCGGAGGTCTACTGGTGGAACAACCCGGCCGGACCGTATCACCACGCGCTCCTCGATCCCGCCACCGGCGAGCCGTCTCAGGCGCGCGACACCAAGGGCGGCGATTTCCTCTACCGCTTCCATTTCGAGCTGAGCCTGCCGCCGGTCTGGGGCCGCTGGATCGTCGGGATCTGCGCGATGATCCTGCTGATCTCGCTAATCAGCGGGATCGTCACCCACCGGCGGATCTTCGCCGATTTCTTCACCTTCCGGCGGGACAGATCCGCCCAGCGCGGCTTGCTCGATGCCCACAATGTCGTCGGGGTGCTGGCGCTGCCGTTCCACCTGATGATCGTCTATACCGGCCTCGTCGAGCTGGGGCCGCTGCTGATGCCCTGGGGGGTGAAGGCCGCCTACCAGGACGATATCCTGGCCTACTACGCGGAAACCGGGATCATGGCGGCGGCGCGCAAGCCCGCGGGCCAGCCCGGCACCCTCATGCCGCTGGGCGAGATCGTCGCCCGGGCGACCGCGGCGCATGGGGAGGTGCCCGAGGTCGTGATGGTGACCGGGCCGGGCGACGCGGCCGCGAGCGTCACCGCGTTTTTCGAGGAGCCGCCCGGACTTGCGCATCTTCATCCGCAGATCGTCTATGCGGGCGATACTGGCGCCGAACTGTCGCGAACGGGCGACGTCGCCGCCGCGACCCGTACCGGTGCCGTGATGATCGGCCTGCACGAGGCGCACTTTGCGGCCGCGCCTCTGCGGGTGTTGTTCTTCATCTGCGGCGTCATGGGCGCCGCGACCATTGCCTCTGGCCTCGTCCTGTGGACCGTCGCCCGGGCGCCGAAGGGCGCAGATCCGGCAGGCTTCGGGCTGCGTCTTGTGCGCATCCTGAATCTCGGAACCATCGCCGGATTGCCCACGGGCCTCGCAGCCTACTTCCTGGCCAACCGCCTACTCCCCCTCGACCTGGTCGGCCGGGCGGATTGGGAGGTGCGTGGCTTCTTTGCCGGCTGGATGCTCGCCGCCCTGGCGGCGCTGCTCTACCCGAAGGCCAGGGCCTGGCCCGCCGCGCTCGGAGTGGCGGCCCTTGCCTTCCTGGCCATCCCCCTCGTCGACGCGCTCACCATCAACGAGACGCGGTTCCTCGGGTTCGATGCGGCGATGCTGGCTGTGGCCATGCTCCTCGCCCTCGGTGCCCGCCTCGCGTCCCGGCCGCGCCGCCAGATGCGAGCGGCCCAACCGAACCGGTCGCGGGCGGTCGAAGCGTGACGGTACCTGCCGTGGTGCTGAGCATCTGCCTCAGCTTCTCCAGTTTCGCCGCGCTTGCGCTGAGCCTCGATCGGCATCACCGGGCCGTGTTCCGCGTGCCTGCCCCCCGGAACCGGACCCGAGGCCTGCGGGTGGCCGGCTGGTGCGGGCTCGCGGTGGCTTTCGCCGCCTCCGTCGCCTGCAGCGGCTGGAATTTCGGACCGGTCCAGTGGATCGGCGGGCTCACCGGAGCGGCGCTGCTGGTGGTGGCGGTGATGTCCTATCGGCCGGCATGGCTGCGGGCAGCGGCGGTCGCGGCGCTGCCGCTGGCAATGCTCGCCCTGCCATTCGCCCTGGGATCCTGACACCGCGTCGGTCGCACCGGCCACGCTCACGCTCAAGGTCAGCAAGCCGTTATAACACGGCTGTCAAAGTGTTGGCCGAGCAATCGTTGGTGGCACCGGACATTCGGACGGTCTTTGTAACGACATCGTGCAGTTCCGAACCATTCAAGAATTGTCCTCTCGCGATCCTGATCGGGAAGGCGTAGGATCACCGCACTCGCGCACTGGCCAAAAGTCCAGCTTGATTCGGCAGGCCAAAAGTCATTGGCTGCCACCCGAGCCGAACCGGGCCAAGCCGCAACAAGCGGCGGTCCGCGTACCAGCTTCAGCCCAAGAGCCGCGGTTCGCGAGGCCGGGGCTTATGGAGGGAACAGAGCCATGAACAAGCCGGAATTCCTGGGCGACGCCCGGACCAAGTCGCCCTTCTCGGCCCGCTACGACAACTTCATCGGCGGCCAGTGGGTCGCGCCGAGCGCCGGCCGCTATTTCGAGAACACCTCGCCGATCACCGGCAAGGTGATTTGCGAGGTCGCCCGCTCCGACGCGTCCGACGTCGACAAGGCGCTGGACGCCGCCCATGCGGCCAAGGAATCCTGGGGTCGTACCGCCCCGGCCGAGCGCGCCCGCATCCTCAACAGGATGGCCGACCGGATGGAGGAGAACCTCGATCTGATCGCCCTTGCCGAGACCTGGGACAACGGCAAGCCGATCCGCGAGACCACCAACGCCGACATCCCCCTGGCGATCGACCATTTCCGCTACTTCGCCGGCTGCGTCCGCGCGCAGGAAGGCTCGATCTCCGAGATCGACCACGACACCGTGGCCTACCATTTCCACGAGCCGCTGGGCGTCGTCGGCCAGATCATCCCGTGGAACTTCCCGATCCTGATGGCGGTCTGGAAGCTCGCCCCGGCGATCGCCGCCGGCAATTGCGTGGTGCTAAAGCCCGCCGAGCAGACCCCGGCCTCGATCCTGGTGGTGATGGAGCTGCTGGCCGACCTGCTGCCCCCCGGCGTGATCAACATCGTCAACGGGTTCGGCCTCGAGGCCGGCAAGCCGCTGGCTTCCTCGCCGCGCATCGCCAAGATCGCGTTCACCGGTGAGACGACCACCGGCCGCCTGATCATGCAATACGCCTCGCAGAACCTGATCCCGGTGACCCTGGAGCTGGGCGGCAAGTCGCCGAACATCTTCTTCGCCGACGTGGCCAACGAGGACGACGACTTCTTCGACAAGGCCCTCGAAGGCTTCACGATGTTCGCCCTCAACCAGGGCGAGGTCTGCACCTGCCCGAGCCGCGCGCTCGTGCACGAGTCGATCTACGACCGCTTCATGGAGCGAGCGATCAAGAGGGTCGAGGCGATCACCCAGGGCTCGCCGCTGGATCCGGCCACGATGATCGGCGCCCAGGCCTCCGGCGAGCAGATGGAGAAGATTCTCAGCTACATCGATATCGGCCGCCAGGAAGGCGCGCAGCTGCTCACCGGCGGCGAGCGCAACGTCAAGGACGGCGAGCTCGCCGAGGGCTTCTACGTGCAGCCGACGGTGTTCCGCGGCCACAACAAGATGCGGATCTTCCAGGAAGAGATCTTCGGACCCGTCCTGTCGGTCACGACCTTCAAGGACGATGCTGACGCGCTGGCGATCGCCAACGACACGCTCTACGGCCTCGGCGCCGGCATCTGGACCCGCGACGGCACCCGCGCCTACCGCTTCGGCCGGGCGATCCAGGCCGGCCGGGTCTGGACGAACTGCTACCACGCCTATCCGGCCCATGCGGCCTTCGGCGGCTACAAGCAATCCGGCATCGGCCGTGAGACCCACAAAATGATGCTCGATCACTACCAGCAGACCAAGAACATGCTGGTCAGCTACTCGGCCAAAAAACTCGGCTTCTTCTGAGTTCTGGTCCGGGTCATCCCCCGAGCCGACTTCACCCCGGCCTCGCGGCCGGGGCTTTTTGTTTTGGGGGCGGGGGCGATAGCTTTCGCGACGCCATCTTGACCGCGCAATTTATCCAACCCGCCCCCTCATCCTGAGGTGCCCGGCGATCGACGATCGCGGGGCCTCGAAGGAGGCGTCCAGGGATCGCAAAGCCTTCTAAAGGGCTCCTTCGAGGCTCGCTGCGCTCGCACCTCAGGATGAGGGGAGGGTAGGAATGTCCGGTTCGGCAGCGGGGCCGACCCGGCGCGCCGTAGAAATCCGGATCCCGGCACGCATATCCAACAACCAGAAGGGGAGGGCAGCATGAGTGCGATCTCGACGCCGGAGGCTACCACCGCCGAGCAGGTCGGCGCCGACGGTACGCCGCTGCGGGTCACCGCGACGCCTGCGGCTCTCGCACTGATCGACGAACTGCGGTCCGACTACGGCCCGGTGATGTTCCACCAGTCCGGCGGCTGCTGCGACGGGTCCTCGCCCATGTGCTACCCGGTCGGTGACTTCATCATCAGCGACGGCGACATCCATCTCGGGCAGGTCGGCGGCGCGGACTTCTTCATCTCTCGCTCGCAATTCGCCGTCTGGAAGCACACCCACATCCTGCTCGACGTGGTGCCGGGACGCGGCGGCATGTTCTCCCTGGAAAACGGCCGGGAAAAGCGCTTCCATATCCGCTCGCGCCTGTTCACCGAGGCCGAGAACCGGGCGCTCGAGGGTGCCTGCAAGCTCTAGGGCGGGGAGGGGACCGATGGCGACCGTGAAGCTGTGGAGCGACGCCGAGGCGGAGGCCGACCCGCGGGTGCGGGCGGTGTTCGCCGACATCCGCGCGACCCGGGGCTCGGACTTCATCAACAACTTCTGGCGCGGCCTCGCCAACGATCCGGGGCTTCTGGAGCGGACCTGGGCCAGCCTGAAGGTCGTGATGGGGCCCGGCAGCCTCGATCCGCTGACCAAGGAGCTGGTCTACATCGCGGTCTCAATCGCCAATGGCTGCCCGTACTGCATCCATTCCCATACCGCGGCGGCGGGCGCGAAGGGCCTGACCCCGGAGAAGCACGGCGAGTTCCTGGCGGTGGTCGGCATGGCGAACCAGACCAACGCCCTGGTCAACGGCATGCAGATCCCCGTGGATGCCGCATTCAAGGTGGGGGAGTCATGAGCACCAGATCCGAGACCTCACGGCCGGGCCTGGTGGTCCTGCGCGAAAGCGCACCGTTCCGCGGCAAGCAGGGGCATATCTATCGCCCAGCCATCTCGGCCGAGGCCGTGGGCGCCAACGCGCTCCACATGCAGCTTCTGGAGATCCCGCCGGGCGAGCGCGCGCACGCCCACAAGCACGAGTCGCACGAGACCGCGATCCACGTCCTGTCCGGAATCTCGGGCTGCTTCTGGGGCGAGCACTTGGAGCACCACGTGATCGCCGGGGCCGGCGAGTTCGTCTACATCGCCGCCGACGTGCCGCACCTGCCCTACAACCGCAGCCAGACCGAGCCGGTCACAGCGGTGATCGCCCGGACCGACCCGAACGAGCAGGAAAGCGTGGTCCTGCTGCCGGAGCTCGAAGCCGGGGTCGATTGGTCGAAGGCGGAGGGGTAGGAGTCTCAGGTTTGAGGCCGCCGTCGATGACCGAGTGCGACAGGCCGCCTCTTTCGTACGGGCTTGCGGATCCACCCATCGAGGTCGGTAGAAGACACGGGAAGCACCGCGGCTCGCCCTCCCCCCTCTGCGGGGGAGGGTGGCCCCCGAAGGGGGGCGGGAGAGGGGAGCGACAGTGCAGGGTTGAGCTGCGCCCGTCATGCCGGTCGCGCCCTGTCCTGAAGCCGGGTTCCCCTCTCCCGACCCGGCCTGACGGCCGGCCCACCCTCCCCCGCACAGGGGCGATGGAGCCGCGCTTGGGGTCAGTCGTTGGCCCTTATCCGGCAGCGATGTGTCAGAACGTCGTAGGCAACGCGGATGAGGCGACGCCCGCCCTGTCCCAGCGCTGCAGGCCGTGGGCGCCAACGCGCTCCACATGCAGCTTCTGGAGATCACGCCGGGCGAGCGCGCGCACGCCCACAAGCACGAGTCGCACGAGACCGCGATCCACGTCCTGTCCGGAATCTCGGGCTGCTTCTGGGGCGAGCACTGGGAGAACCACGTGATCGCCGGGGCCGGCGAGTTCGTCTACATCGCCGCCGCCGTGCCGCCCCTGCCCTACAACCGCAGCCAGACCGAGCCGGCCCCAGCGGTGATCGCCCGGCCAGACCCGAACGAGCCGGCAAGCGTGGTCCTGCCGCCCGCGCTCG